>CACYEJ010000215.1 GCA_902773395.1 uncultured Ruminococcus sp. | reverse complement strand
TGCGGTTCACCGCACTCCCGGACATCCGGATAATGAGTATTTTGAAACAAATATCAGAGGCGCCGAGAATGTAACCGCATTCGCCGAAAAACATAACATACATAAGATCTTGTTTACAAGCTCTATTGCTCCCTATGGTGCTGCGGAGGAGCTGAAAACCGAGGAAACACTTCCTACGCCTAATACTCCTTACGGTATCAGCAAGTTTGTAGCAGAAAAGATACATGAGAAATGGCAGAGCGTAGATAAAGATAAGAGAGAGCTTACCATTGTTCGTCCAGGCATTGTTTATGGTAAGGGCGAGCACGGAAACATGACTCGTCTTTATAAAGGACAGAAGAAAAGATACTTTTTCTATGCAGGGCGTAAAGATACAATAAAGGCTTGTATTTATGTAAAAGAATTGGTTCGTTTCTTTAAGTACAGAATGATAGACAACGACTTTGTGGGCGTTGATATTTATAACTGTACCTTTGAACCGGCGTACAACATACAGCAGATTTGCGAAACAATGCAGAAGGCAACTGATATGAAACGGCATATAATGCTTATTCCATCATGGATATTGATGCCTGCTGCTTATATCTTTGGTCCGATTGGCGGCAAAAAGCTTGGTATTCATCCGGCGAGAGTAAAGAAATTGATGGTGTCTACAAATATTTGTGGCAAAAAGCTTGCTGAGAGTGATTATAAGTTCCACTATTCGTTTGAGGATACTTTCAGAGATTGGTTTGAGGATTGTAATAGAGAGGGGTTGTTTTGATTGAATGAATTAGTTTCTATTATTACTCCCGTGTATAACTGTGAAAGGTTTATAGAAATTACTATAAATAGTGTCCGCAGTCAAACTTATGAAAACTGGGAATTATTGTTAGTTGATGACTGCTCTCCGGATAATAGTGATCAAATTATTGAACGAATAATGAAAGAAGATAGTCGCATCAAATATATAAAGCTGGAAAAGAATTCTGGAGCCGCTGTTGCTCGGAATGTTGGCTTGGAAAGATCGAAGGGCAGATATATAGCTTATTTAGATGCAGATGATGTATGGTATAATAACAAGCTTGAATCCCAAATTCGTTTTATGGCGGAGTATGATGTTCAGTTTACTTGTTGTGATTATGAAAAAATTGAAGAAGATGGTACAAATCTGAACAAGATAATACATATGCCAACAACAATAACATATAAACAGCTTCTCAGAAATACAATAATACAAACCGTAGGTGTAGTGGTTGACTTAAATAAAGTTGATAAAAAACTGTTAATCATGCCAAATGTACGCAGAGGGCAAGATTCAGCTACATGGCTTCAATTGTTAAAGAATGGTGTAGTGTTTAAAGGGCAAAATGTAGTATTGGCTCAATATCGTCGTGTATCTCAATCATTGAGTTCAAACAAAATAAGCGCAATAAAGAGAACTTGGTATCTATATAGAGGTGTGGAACACCTCTCGGTACCATATTCTATATACTGTTTGGTTGGATGGGCATGGAATGCGAGTAAAAAAAGAATATATTTAAAAAAACATTTATCTCCAAACGAGAGTACATGAAAAATAATGTAATAATTGATGTTGGGATAGCAGTAGGGTTTCGTTATGCCGGATATACGGAGAAAGAGCAGGATGCTGCGGCATGGCTTCAGATATTAAGAGCCGGACATAGCTGTTACGGATTAGATGAAATACTTGTACAATACCGTAGAGCAGAGAATTAATTATCCAGCAATAAATTTAAAGCCGCTAAGGGTGTATGAAGTTTGTATAGAGATATTATACACTTGTCTTTACCATTTAGTTGCTGCTGTTTTGTTAGATATGCATTTTTATCTGTTTGGAAAAGAATGTTTTTTATCAAAAATGAAAAGATTCTTTTTTAGTTGATTAGGAGGAAGAGGAAAGTGAGTTTAAAAAAGTCCTATAGAAAGTTCTTGAATCATTCATCGAAGGTTTTCGGTGTAAAATGGACAAAGGAATTTGATGCACGGGTACGTTTTCACAGGAAAATTGATCTGAAAAATCCGAAAACTCTCGCAGACAAGTTGTGTTGGCTGGAAATTAACAGACAAGAACCACTTAAAATAAAATGTACAGATAAATATGAAGTGCGAAGTTATGTT
>CACYEJ010000214.1 GCA_902773395.1 uncultured Ruminococcus sp. | reverse complement strand
CCAGATGAAAGATCAATATGACTTGAAGTTCAGGAACAGCGTTCATGATGAACTTGGGGTTATAGCGAATGATTTAATCAGTTCATCTTTCATCACCGTGGAGGGCAAGACCATATATAAAGTGGATGTACAGCCGTCTAAAGAGATCATTTACTTGGACAAGATAGCCTATGTGCGTCAGAGTACCTCAAAATGGCCTGTTGACAGCAAAAAAATGGCAGAGTTAAAGGCCCAAAGAGAAAGGATGTTCAGTAAGAATTAAAGGCTATTATGATGATTGGATGAGGGAGCAGCTGAGGTTGCTCCCTTATTTGTTCGCAACGTTGCAACAATTTTTCCAAGAAAGCAGCACTTCCAACCGAAACGTTTCAGGATTAAACACCTCTTTTATAATATGTTGTTACTTTGCCAGTGTTAACATTCATAACTTTAAAAACTATTTGAATATGGGACCCAGAAAAATCGAAAACAAGGATGAGCTCCTCTCCGGCTCAAACAAGAAGGAGCGCCGTTACATCAAGGACATCATGATGTCTTACGGCATATTTGACAGGGAGAACACTGGAATCATCTCCGCAATGTTCTCAAGTATTAACGGCCGCAACGTTTCAGATCTGAGCATCGCTTAAAGTCGAAAAAAACCGCAACGTTGCAGAAACAATCCCACCCAACATAAACGACTGTACCTTTGCATCAAAACAAAATCCTACCGATATGGAACAAGAAAACTTCATATTAGACACGAACAACAAGGAGCAGCAAAAAGCTTATGACCTTGTCGCAAAGACTAACACTAGTTTATTCATTACTGGTAAAGCCGGCACAGGTAAAACGACATTCGTGAAGCGTATCCAAAAAGAGATTAATAAAAACTTTCTCGTTCTTGCACCGACTGGCATTGCCGCGATTACCGTTGGAGGACAAACGATGCATTCATTCTTCCAATTCCCGCTTGAGGTCATTACGCCAGAGACGGAACTTTATCTTTCAGACAGGAAAGCATTCTTGTTGGAAAAGGTGGATACAATTATTGTTGATGAGGCCTCCATGGTAAGATGTGATCTTGTAGATGCAATGGATCGAATGTTAAAAATGGCTTTCAGTACCAACCTTCCTTTTGGAGGGAAGCAGGTTATTTTTGTTGGAGATCTTTGCCAACTCCCCCCTGTTGCATTGAAAGATGATATAGAAATTCTCTCAAAGTATTATGGTCATGGTATGCCGTTTTTCTATAAAGCTCATGTCCTGAAGAACATGAATCTTCCCAAAATTGAGTTTTCCAAAGTTTATCGCCAAACGGATGAAGACTTTATCAACATTCTTAACAAAATGAGATTGGGAGGTGCAACGGAACAAGACCTTGCCCTTCTTAATCAACATGTAAGTAAACCCGATAATAATGAGGATTTATTTATCACTTTAACGGCATACAACAAAGTTGCTGAGTCCATTAACCAAAAGAAACTCGATGAACTCCCTGGAGATGAGTTTATTTATATTGGAACAAAGAAAGGCGTTTTCAATGACAAAGATTGCCCAGTGCCCTTAATTCTTAAACTAAAAGTGGGAGCTCAAGTCATAATCTGCCGTAATAACTGTGTAGATAATTGTGTCAACGGAACTCTTGCGACTGTAGCTGAGCTGGACGATGATTATATAAGAATAATTCTTAAAGATGGTTCTAAGGTTGATGTGCCTACTACCACATGGTTTAGTTATGAAAAGGTTCGTAACGAGGAAACTGGTAAACTTGAGAAGCGTGAAGTGGGATCAATAGAGCAGTATCCGCTTAAATTAGCATGGGCCATAACAATTCATAAATCTCAAGGTATGACATTCGACCGGATGCATCTGGATTTAACACGGGGCGTATTCACATCAGGACAGGCGTATGTAGCAATTAGCCGTATGCGTTCTCTTGAAGGACTTACCTTGAGTAATGATATCAAACCTCATCACATCATGGTACATCACGAGGTACAAGAGTTCTATAAGACGATGAACAACTATGCCCTGATCGATGACGAAATAAAGATTGGTGCCTTAGTGAAGACATACCTTGATAAGGGGGATTACGATAGTGCTGCAAGGGTTTGTCTTGAGGGTGCTATATCTAAATCGCAAGCGGGAGACTATCGTAATGCAGCTTTGTTAGCAAAAAGAATGTTTGATGTCATGCTGGATGACGATTGTCTTTTAGGTATCGCCAAGGATGTACAGTTGTTAAAGTCCGCTACAATGACAGGGAATTTTCTGAATGCAGTTTTCTGCCTTTATGGAAACAGATTTGAGAAAGCTATTGAGTTCGCTGATATGGTACTCGAAAAGAGGCAATGCTTGGAAGCACTTTTTATCAAAGGACGAGCTCTTTATGCACTCGGGCAATATAATGAGGCTTATGATGTCGTTTATTCAATTAACCTGGCTATTGGAAAACCCGAGAACAGCCACTCTATTGACATGAAACAGTATCTGTTTGAAGCCAAGGTTAACGAGAAGGTAGGTAATTCGAATATAGCAATTTGTAAGAAGCTCCTTAAGCTTTGTCCCGTATGCATTGATGCGTATGCTATGGTAAGACGTGAAGCGATTCAGAAAGACATTTTAGTTGATAATTGCACTATTGCCGAGGATGAGGGTATCTTATACGTTTTCAACGATAAGTCCGTATCTGAAGAGGACTTCGTTAACGCCCTCACAGAACTCGATAAGAAAAGCCCAGAATTCACCAAGTTCAAGAGAATGGT
>CACYEJ010000213.1 GCA_902773395.1 uncultured Ruminococcus sp. | reverse complement strand
CTCAGGACCTACAACGATAACCGAACGTCCGGAGTAGTCAACACGCTTTCCGAGAAGGTTCTGACGGAAACGTCCCTGCTTACCTTTAAGCATATCGGAAAGAGATTTGAGCGCTCGATTGTTAGGCCCTGTAACAGGTCTGCCTCGTCTGCCGTTGTCAATAAGTGCGTCAACAGCCTCTTGAAGCATTCTCTTCTCGTTTCTGATGATGATGTCCGGAGCTTCAAGTTCAAGAAGCTTTCTCAGACGGTTGTTTCTGTTGAGAACTCTGCGGTAGAGGTCGTTAAGGTCTGACGTTGCAAAGCGTCCGCCGTCCAATTGCACCATTGGTCGTATATCCGGCGGAATTACCGGAATAACGTCAAGAATCATCCACTCGGGTCTGTTGCCCGAAAGACGGAACGACTCAACTACCTCCAGTCGCTTTATAAGACGAACTCTCTTTTGACCCGACGCGCCGTCGGCAAGCTCGTCCTTTAGCTCCTTTGAGAGTTTATCAAGGTCAATTTTTTCAAGAAGCGCTTTGATTGACTCAGCGCCCATACCGGCTTTGAAATCGTCCTCGTACTTCTCACGCATTTCCTTGTACTGCGCATCGTTAAGGCACTGACCTACTTCAAGCTCTCTTGCTTCGCCCGGATCAATTACGATGTAGGAAGCAAAGTAGAGAACCTTTTCTAGGTTTCTGGGAGAGATTTCCAACATAAGTCCGATACGTGAGGGAATACCCTTGAAGTACCAGATATGAGATACAGGAGCGGCAAGGTTGATGTAGCCCATTCTCTCACGTCTTACTTTGGAGCGAGTAATTTCAACGCCGCAGTTCTCACAAATCTTACCTTTGTATTTTACTCTTTTGTACTTTCCGCAGAAGCACTCCCAGTCCTTTTGCGGTCCAAATATACGTTCGCAAAACAATCCGTCACGCTCCGGCTTGAGTGTGCGGTAATTTATAGTTTCGGGCTTCTTAACCTCGCCGTCGGCTGCGTAAGCCCAAGATTTGATCTGCTCAGGGGATGCAAGACCTATCTTTACAGAATCGAATACATTAAATCCCATAGTTCTTTATCCTCCCTTTAATTAAAAAATATCTTCGTCGCCGAAAAGATCCTCGTCACCGCTGCCGTAGAAATCTTCGTCGTTGTCAATATCCATATTGATAATAGAATCGTTGCTGCTTCCAAAAATGTCGTCTTCGTCGTAGTCGTAATCGTCAATATTCTCGTCGTCGTAGAACTCGTCATCGTTGTAGGAGTCGTCGATGATACCGGTTTCGTCAATCATATTGGCGCCGCTTGGGTCGTCCTCGTAGGTCATACCCTTCATGTCGCTGCTTGTCATTACAGACTTTCCGGGGAAGGAGCTGTTCTCGACTGCCTTCGGATTTGTTTCTTCGTCAAGATCCTGTTTAAGGTCGATTTCCTCGCCCTGTTCGTCAAGCACTCTTACGTCAAGCGCAAGCGACTGCAATTCCTTAATCAATACCTTGAACGATTCAGGAATACCCGGCTTTGGAATATTCTCGCCCTTTACGATTGCCTCGTATGTCTTAACACGTCCGACAACGTCATCAGATTTTACAGTAAGAATTTCCTGAAGAGTATAAGCTGCGCCGTAAGCCTCCAGTGCCCAAACCTCCATCTCACCGAATCGCTGACCGCCGAACTGAGCCTTACCGCCGAGCGGCTGCTGCGTTACGAGAGAGTACGGACCTGTGGAACGTGCGTGAATCTTATCGTCTACAAGGTGGTGAAGTTTAAGGTAGTACATGTATCCTACGGTAACGGGGTTGTCGAAATAATCGCCTGTACGTCCGTCACGAACTCTTGTTTTACACTCCATAGAGATTCCGTTCTTGTCGAAGCACTCGGTAAAGTCGATGAACTTCGGTGACTCCGGCGGCGGAAGCTCTCTGTTCTTGGCTTTCTCGGCAATATCCGCATAGATTGAGAAGATATCCTGCTCGTGAGCGCCGTCAAATACAGATGTCATAATCTTCCAGCCAAGCGCTTTTGCAGCGTAGCCCAAGTGAACTTCAAGAACCTGTCCGATGTTCATACGTGAAGGCACGCCCAGAGGGTTAAGCACGATGTCAAGCGGTGTGCCGTCGGGGAGGAAAGGCATATCCTCCTGCGGAAGAATTCTCGAAACGACACCCTTGTTTCCGTGACGGCCTGCCATCTTGTCGCCGACACTGATTTTTCTCTTCTGCGCAAGGTAGCAGCGAACAACCTTGTTTACGCCCGGCTGCAATTCGTCGCTGTTTTCTCTTGTGAATACTTTAACGTCTACAACAGTACCGCACTCGCCGTGAGGAACTCTCAGAGAAGTATCTCTTACCTCTCGTGCTTTCTCACCGAAGATTGCTCTGAGCAAGCGTTCCTCGGCAGTAAGCTCTGTTTCGCCCTTAGGCGTTACCTTACCGACAAGTATGTCGCCTGTCTTAACCTCTGCGCCAATGCGAATGATGCCGTCCTCGTCAAGGTTTTTGAGCATATCGTCGCCGACGTTAGGAATTTCTCTTGTGATTTCCTCAGGGCCAAGCTTTGTATCTCTTGCCTCTGTTTCGTATTCCTCAATATGAATTGATGTATAGTAATCGTCACGCACCATCTTCTCGTTAAGAAGTACTGCGTCCTCGTAGTTGTAGCCTTCCCATGTCATAAAGCCGATAAGGGCGTTTTTACCGAGGGAAATTTCACCGTTCTTAGTAGCCGGACCGTCTGCAAGCACATCGCCCTTCTTTACTCTCTGACCAACCTCAACGATTGGAATCTGGTTGATACAAGTGCCCTGGTTGGAGCGAAGGAACTTTGTTACAGCGTGGTCAACTGTTCTGCCGGTGCTGTTTGGATCGGTTGTGTCATACTTAACTGTGATAACATCTGCGCTTACGGCAGTAACGATACCGCTGCCCTCAGCAAGCAGGCATACGCCTGAGTCAACGCCGGCTTTGTATTCAATGCCTGTGCCGACAATAGGAGCTTCCGTAACAAGAAGCGGAACTGCCTGTCGCTGCATGTTCGAACCCATGAGAGCACGGTTTGCGTCGTCGTTTTCGAGGAATGGAATCATTGCGGTAGCAACGGATACAACCATTCTAGGAGATACGTCCATAAAGTCAAAGCGTGAAGCTTCAAGCTCTACGAATTCATCTCTGTAACGTCCGTGAACTTTTGAATTGACAAATCGATGATTCTCGTCGAGCGGCTCATTCGCCTGAGCGACAATGAATTCGTCCTCCATGTCTGCTGTCATATAGATAACTTCATCTGTTACTATGCCTGTTTCCTTGTCGATCTTTCTGAAAGGAGCTTCCACAAAGCCGTAGGAGTTAATTCTTGCGAAGGTAGCAAGGTATGAGATAAGACCGATGTTCGGTCCTTCAGGTGTTTCAATAGGACACATTCTGCCGTAGTGGCTGTAGTGAACGTCACGAACTTCGAATCCTGCGCGATCTCTGGAAAGACCGCCCGGACCGAGTGCGGACAAACGTCTTTTATGAGTAAGCTCTGCAAGAGGGTTATTCTGATCCATGAACTGCGAAAGCGGTGATGAACCGAAAAATTCTTTGATAGCTGCTGTAACAGGTCGAATGTTTATTAATGAGTTTGGAGTGAGTGATTCAAGGTCCTGAGCCTGAAGCGTCATTCTTTCACGAATAACTCTTTCAAGTCTGGAGAAGCCAATTCTGAACTGATTCTGTAAAAGCTCGCCAACGCAGCGGATACGACGGTTGCCGAGGTGGTCGATATCGTCTGTTGTGCCCACGCCGTTAGCAAGGTTATTCATGTAGTTGATTGACGAGAAGATATCGTCAATTGTGATTGTATTAGGAACAAGGTCGGGTTTGCGGCGTTTAATTTCTTCTTTAAGCTCATAGCCCTCTAGGTTCATGTCGAGAATTTCACTTAAAACATTGAAGCGAACCTTTTCGTCAATCTCAACCTCTGAGAGATCAAAGTCAACGTATTTGGAAAGGTCAACCATACCGTTGGAGATAACTTTGATAATACTGTCGTTGTCGAGTTTAATGAGAACCTCTCTGATTCCTGCGTTCTCGATTTCGAGAGCCTTTTCACGGCTGATTGTTTCGCCCTCCATGGCAATAAGCTCGCCTGTTCTGGAATTAACAACGTGCTGCGCAAGTGTGCGTCCGATAAGACGGTGAGATATAGCAAGCTTCTTATTGTACTTATATCTGCCGACTCTTGACATATCGTAGCGTCTTGGGTCAAAGAAAAGGTTGTCGATGTGCTGCTGAGCGCTTTCTACTGTAGGCGGCTCGCTTGGACGAAGCTTCTTGTAAACCTCAATTAAACCGTCCTCCTGTGATTTGCAGCCGTCCTTTGCAATGGTGGCTCTGATTCGTGCGTCATCTCCGAAATACTCGTAAATCTCGTCGTCTGTGCCAAGACCGAGAGCACGGATAAATGCTGTTACGGGGATCTTTCTGTTCTTGTCGATTCTTACGTAGAATATATCGTTTACATCGTTTTCATATTCAAGCCAAGCGCCTCTGTTTGGGATTACCGTTGAGGAGAAGAGCTCCTTACCGGTTTTATCGTGATCCATTTTGTAATAAACGCCTGGGCTTCTAACGAGCTGAGATACAATAACACGCTCCGCGCCGTTGATAACAAACGTACCGCTGTCGGTCATAAGAGGGAAGTCGCCCATAAAAATATTGGACTCCTTAACCTCGCCTGTTTCACGGTTGATAAGACGCGCGGTAACTCTCAGCTGCGCCGAATATGTAGCATCTCTTATCTTGCACTCAATTACGGAATGCTTCGGGTGTTCGATGTCAAGAAAATAATCAACGAAATCAAGTACCAGATTACCCGAATGATCGCTGATTCCCGAAACATCTTTAAATACATCTTTAAGACCGTCGGTTAAAAACCACTCAAAAGATTTCTTTTGAATTTCAATAAGGTTAGGCATACCGATAACTTCATCGATTTTACCAAAGCTCATGCGAGTTGTTTTTCCTAATTGCACAGGTTTTACATTCACCATAGGCTTGTTGTCACTCCAATCTTAAATTATTACGAATTAACGATTCATATATCAAACAATTGCTGCCAATATGCTCGATATACAAATTAAGCCGAAAAATCTTGTTTTAGAAAAATTGTAGACTTTCACAAAAACACGTGATGATTTCTTTTCTTTATAGGTAAAATTGCAACAAGAAATTTTCGGAAAAGCGGATAACAGCGTAATAATCGCTATTATGATACAATTTACTATTATAACGGATAAAAGTCAATTTGTCAAGAGGAGAAAAAAATTTTTTTACTTGACAAACAAAAAACCGCATGACAAGAGGAGATTAATCGTATTGCAGACGGTAAAAAAAGCGTTAAAATGCACGAAACACACGGAAACGTGTACGCAATTTAATTTTGTACAAAAAATGGAAATATAGAATTAATAACTGTGAAATTTATACAAATCCAAAAAAGTGTATTTGTTTGCACGCAACAAACTTGTAAAATCTCAAAAAAGGTGGTATTATGAATTAAGAATTATTTTTTTAAATTTTCAAGCAAAAAGATGCGGCAGAAAACGGACACGCTCTGATTAACTGTCTTTTTACAGTCACTAATATTTTAAGAGGGATTGACGATATGAAAAAAATGAGGCGTTACTGCGTAGGCAGTGGAATTGTAAATCTTATATCTGTTATAGTTATAGCAGCCGCTTTGGAAGTAATTTACCTTTTTTGCTTAAAGCCGCAGGGGGTTAGCGCGGCTGATTTGTTGGAATTTGCAAAGAGAATTTTTTATAAGTATTCTGATATAAAAAATTTTCTGGTTGGTTTTGCAGTAATAGCAGCAGTAATAGTAATAGCTGTGGTGATACGTCCAAGTATTCGATTTAATAAGTGTATAAAAAAATTTCGAGAACAGGGGATACTTGAAAGTGTTATAAACGATTTTGAAAACAGCATTTTCCTTTTTGATAAAAAAACTAAAATAGGTAATAAATGTATTTTTTACAAAGATGAAGGTTTTATATTATTGCTTGACGAAATAAAATCTGCTAGAATAAAAATTATTCATACAAAATATGAGTCGGGACGCAGTGACGATGTTATCTATTATGTGCAGATTTGTTTTGGAAGAGCTTATCATTATCTGGCTAAAATCACAAATGACTTATGTGATGCCCGTTGGTTACAGTTACAACAGATTCTGCGTGCAAATGTTCCGCATGTTCAAATTGAATCTATTCCTAAAACAGAGAATAGGCATATTTATGACAATCACCGTTATAACAATGATACGGCAGATGATGATTAATACTATTGCCGCAGAATGGGTATATGTATGTATAGTAGACGATATAAATTTTCACCTAAAGCGAGATGTTAGTTTGGAGTTGTTTTTTGAGCTAAATTCACATTGAACATTATAAATCAATATGAAATTTATAAATCACATTTAATATATATAAATAACTGCCCTTCCTAATTATTTTGGGTGTTGTATTTATAAGCAATAAATATATGAAGCGATTAAGCGGAGGAGTTTATGGAAAAGAAAGAAAATATGAAAAGCCTGCGTGTAATTACATTTGTCGTTGCGGCGGCGGTGTTGGTTGGAGTTTTTACCCTAAAGGAAAATACTTCGTATGATGATTTTGGCGGAAATATTTCTGCCGGCGATATTTCTCAGAGTGAAAAGCAAACAGCAGATGAGCTGGATTCGAGTACCGATTCGCAGCTTAATTCCGACAAAGATACATCTCGAAAGAGAGATACCGATTCTTCCAGTGAGTCCGATAAATCATCAGATAAAGACAGCGATTCCGATACGGATAGTTCGTCTGATACCGATACGGATACGGACAGCAGCAGCTCTTCCGATACAGATTCGTCATCAGACAGTGATTCTGATGAGGAAATTGCCGAGGCTGAGGAGGGAACAGTTTTCCCTTATCGTGGAGTGTGGAATTTGATTGTGGTAAATAAGTATAATCCAATACCGGATAATTACTATTTTACACTTGCCGATGTTGAGAACGGAAAGCAGGTTGACAGCCGTATAGTTGAAGACCTTGAGCAGATGTTCTATGATATGCGTGCAGTAGGCATTAATCCCACTATAAACGAAGCGTACCGCACTCAGGAGGATCAGGAACAAATTCTTCAAAACTATATTGACGAATATATCGCACAGGGCTACACAGAGGAGAAAGCCCGCGCTGAGGCTGATAAATGGGTTGCCAAGCCCGGCACAAGCGAACATCAGGTGGGATTGGCTCTCGACATCAACGGCGACTCTCAGTATACTTCAAATGAAATGGTGTATAATTGGCTTGCTCAAAACGCTTATCGCTATGGTTTTGTTTTGAGATATCCTCAGGGTAAGGAGAGTATTACCGGCATTGACTACGAACCGTGGCATTACAGATATGTTGGTGTGGCTGCCGCCGAGGAAATGTACAACAGCGGAATGTGTTTGGAGGAGTACCTCAGCGAGTAGAAAGAGGGGAGAAGATGACAGCGGAAGAAAGCTTTCAGAGGTATCTGAGCGGTGACAAGTCGGCTTTTTCCGACATAATAGATATATATCGTGAGAATCTGATATTCTTTATCAACGGTTACGTTAAAAACGAAGATACTGCCGAGGATATTGCCGCTGATTGCTTTGCGGAGCTAATTGTTCACCCCGGACGGTTTAAATTCAAATCTTCACTAAAGACGTACTTGTTCTCTATCGCACACCACAAAGCGGTTAATTATATAAAAAAGAATTCAAGAGTAACTCTTTACGAGTCATCTGAGGAGATAGATAAACGTACTGAGTACGTAGAATTTGAGAATGATATCCTCAGAGATGAGCGTTTACGGCTGCTTCACGATGCACTGCCGAAAATCAAGGAGGATTACAGAACAGCAATTCACCTTGTTTACTTTGAGGAAATGAGCTATAAGGAAGCTGCAAGCGTAATGCGTAAAACCACAAAGCAAATTGATAATTATGTTTCAAGAGGGAAAGCCGCTTTGCGTAAAATTTTAGAGGAGGGAGGATTCAGCTATGAGGAGCAGCAGCGATTTTGAAAAGCTGGTTTATGATAAGGCTGATGTACTTTCCGCAAGAGAACGCAGGTTTTCAGCCTACAGAAAAACTATGGTAGGCGTGGCAGCGGCAGTCACAGTTCTAACGGCGGTTACTGTAGGATTTATCGGTAATCAGTTGAATGTAGGTAAAACTGCGTATAACAGTTTTGATTATTCGGCAGGTGAAAATGATAAAGGCTATACTGCCGGAAATGCTGCCAAGAATGATGATATTTATAATGCTTATGAAGCTCCGCAGGAGAGCGTAGAAAATTACTCCGAGGACTATGAGGACTATTCCGTTGATTCGGTTTATGCCGAGCCGAATAGAGTTCAGGAGGATAGTGCGGCAGATTCTTCTTTGACAGACGAAGTATACGAGGGGCTTCCCGTTAAGATTGTTTACTATAAAGACCACGACACTGTATATGATGACAGCTATCAGGAAAAGTATCATCCTGCGGAAAAGGTGATTGATGACGAAAATGCTGTTGAAGATATTTTAAATAGGCTTTCGGAGTGTGAGCAGACAGAAGATAATCCTGTTGTATCCCCGTCATACGGCAGTTTTGTTATTATAAGAGAGGACAGACGGCACGCAATTATATATGAAAAGCAGTATTTTATATGGGAAAATTATGTTTGCGTGGTGGAAATTGGAAAGGCAATGAGCAATAATATTGACAAGGAGTATTATGAAAATCATAAAATTCAAAGAACATACCGCTTTGGAATGTCGGAGGAATTTAAAAATTTGATGATAGAATATTTTGATGCGGATTTTGATATTTAATAATATTCATAAGATGACAATAATGAAAAAAGAGGTTATTGTTACAGTCAATAAAAAACTATCCACCCACACCAATTATAAATGAAACAAAGAATTCAAAATCCAAACACAAAAAGCTATCCACTCACATCAGATATAAGTACGTTGTAATTTATCTTTGTACCGATTTGTAATAATTAAGTCATGTTTGACATATAATCTAACTTGTACGAAGAGAATATTTGTAATCGTGACATTGTAATATGTTTAACAAAAAAATTAATCTGCATTGTTCTTATATTGTTGATAATGAAACAAAATGGTTAAAATATCAAAATTGAGTAGAAATTGACCCTAATATGTGGTAAAATAAAACTTGAAAAGTTAATTAGAATGTGGAATGGTATTTGTAACTTTTCGGTTGGGACTTGTATTTGTTAGTGTAAAGTGTTTTGTTGCAGAGGTGAGTATTTTGGAAATAAAATTTACAGCAGAAGAAATTTCCGGTATGGCGGTTATGATGAATAACGGTGTAATTCCGTTTATGGGTATTGCTACGATTTTGCCTCAGGGTGTTGAAAATGTTTTTAAATGGAAGCCTAGTTTTATGTATGACAAGGTGGTTAAGGAGTGTAAGGAAAAATTCGAGCAAATGGGCATTATGGAGAGCTACGAATTTACCAATCTGCTTTGTCTTATGCTGAAGTCTAAGTATCAGATTTCTACAGCAAACGGCGATAAGCTGATTGAATCTATTTTTCTTGGGGAAAACGATACCGCCGGTACAATGGTGTTTGAAAGTGACGGTACATATACTATGACGGACGGATTGACTCCAAAGACGCTTGTTTCAGAGTTTTCTAAAAAGGCGAAGGACAGCGGATATAAGGTTTATCTTAGAGAGCATTTATGCAAGCCGGTTCCAATAAGTGCCGATGATATTGAGGAAATATTTAATTTGATGCATATTTAATAATAGTTTTATTAACAGACCTGCTGATTTATTTTGATAAAAAGCAGGTTTTTTTTGTTTTAGTTCTTGTGTTGAGTTCTCGTAGAGGAAACTTTTATTCTTCTTCACCAAACTTGGATTTTGAATTCTTTATTTCATTTATAATTGGTGTGGGCGGCGGGTTTGTTTTATGGCAGAAATATATAATTTCACCACGTTGTCACTTGAAACTATGCAAAACGCAGAAGATTAAAAATTTTTTCAAAATGCGTTGACAAATCTCCCTTTACATAATATAATATACACATAACGAAACGGCAATGATGTCGAGAGCTTAGATGCTTCGGATATTGTCGTTTCGTTTTTTCTTTCCCAAATTTTTCAAAATCACAAAACGGCAACGGCGTCGGCGGATATGACCAGTAAGGTCACATTTCCGGTGCCGCTGTCGTTTTTGTAGTTAGCCATTCTCCTTAGTAATGCTTGCTCTTCATCTAGCCCTAAAAAGATGAAGAGCTATCGGAGAAGAAAGTTTGCTCGCTTTGATTGTGAAAATAAATATCAATTTAATGGGAAAATTAGAAAAGGGGGAGCATTATATGCAAAATTCTAACATTACGGTATTGTATTCAGATGTCAATACCATGTGGACATTAATTGGTGCAGCACTTGTGTTCTTTATGCAGGCAGGTTTTGCAGCAGTTGAGGCGGGCTTTACACGCTCGAAAAACAGCGGTAATATTATCATGAAAAATCTTATGGATTTCTCTATCGGTACGCCGCTTTATTGGTTTGTAGGTTTCGGTATTATGTTCGGTACGCAGTCTGCTGTGTTTGGCGGTTTAGATTTCTTTACTAGAGGAGATTATACAGCAATTCTTCCGGACGGCGTAAGCTTCTTTACTTACTTTATTTTCCAGACAGTTTTCTGTGCTACGGCTGCTACAATTGTTTCCGGTGCAATGGCAGAGAGAACAAAATTTAGTTCATATTGTATTTATAGTGCAGTAATCAGTTTGATTATCTATCCGGTTTCGGGTCACTGGATTTGGGGCGGCGGCTGGCTTTCGCAGCTCGGTTTCCATGATTTTGCAGGTTCAACAGCAGTTCATATGCTCGGCGGCGTCTGTGCTTTGATTGGTGCTGCTATCCTCGGTCCTCGTATCGGCAAGTATACTAAGGACGGCAAGCCAAAGGCTATTCCCGGACATAATATTCCGCTTGGTGCATTGGGCGTATTCATTCTTTGGTTCTGCTGGTTCGGATTTAACGGCGGTTCAACAGTTTCTATGACTAATGGCGGTGCAGAGCTGGCAGGCTTGGTGTTCTTTAATACAAACTTGGCTGCTGCCGTTGCTACTCTCGCAACTATGATTATTACTTGGATTAGATATAAAAAGCCTGATGTTTCCATGACTCTTAACGGCTCGCTTGCAGGCTTGGTTGCTATAACAGCAGGCTGCGACTGTGTTAATCCCTGGGCTGCCGCTGTAATCGGAATTTGTTCCGCATTTGCAGTTGTGTTCGGTGTAGAGTTCGTAGATAAGATTCTAAAGGTTGATGACCCGGTTGGTGCAGTTGGCGTTCATTTCTGCAACGGTTTGCTTGGTACGCTTCTTACAGGTGTGTTTGCAAGCAATCAGTGGCTCAGCGACAACGGATTGACAAGAGGATATTTCTTGGGAATTCAGTGTCTTGGCATTGTATCGGTGCTTGCTTGGGGCGGCATTACTATTACTATTACATTCCTTATTATCAAAAAGACTGTTGGTTTGCGTGTGACAGAGGAAGAAGAACTCAGCGGTCTTGACTTGCCGGAGCATGGCTTGGTAAGTGCTTATGCAGATTTTCAGCCGATTTTCGCTCATATGTCTGCACCGTCTAAGAACGGAAAGGCTAAGAGCGGCGATGTGGCAGAGCCGACAGTTGATATTGACGATGCAATTCCTGTACAGGTAAAAACTGCAAGAACTCCGATTGCTTCTGATGTGAAGATGACAAAGATTGAGATATTTGTAAGACAGGAGCGTTTTGAAGCTTTGAAAGAGGCAATGCTTGAAATTGGCATTACCGGTATGACAGTTACGAATGTGCTTGGCTGTGGTGTTCAGAAGGGTAAGCCGGAATACTACCGTGGTGCTGTTCAGGAGATTACATTGCACCCACGTGTACAGGTTGAGATTGTAGTAAGTAAGATACCTGTAAAGACAGTTGTCAATACAGCTAAGAAGGTTATGTATACAGGTCATACAGGCGACGGAAAAATCTTCATTTATGACGTTGAGAATGTAATCAAGGTTCGTACAGGTGAAGAGGGTATAGACGCTTTGCAGGACGAAGAGCAATATTAACCGGCAAACGGTCGGGAAGCCCCGACAGGCACAACAAGCAGTAATAAAAAATGCAGTATATCAAAGATTCTGCATAGACAAAAATTGATTTCTACTTTTTTATAATCTATCTGTTCAATTGTCAAAAGCACTCGGTTGTATAAATCGGGTGCTTTTGGCTAAAAAATAAAAACCCACCTACAAACATTTTTATCATAAGTCTGTAGGTGGGTATTTTTCTCTTATAAAGTATGTAATGCTCAGCTAAAGATATAGTTACTGTTTACGTAACCCCATTTTCCGTGGCTTGGAGAGTAAACATACCAGTAAGTATCATAATAGCTTGAATACGATGTATCGTAAACATATACTACCTGTCCGTTGTAAAGCTTGCCAATCTCGTTTGCATAATCAAATGCAGGAGCAGTTCGCAGAGCAAGGTAATGCTCACCGCCGCCGGTGTTGCCTACTGTCCATACTGTGTAATTTGACGAAACATTGTTCTTAGTTGACGTGCTGTTTGAGGCGGTGGATTTTGACTTTCCGGAGGAGCTTGATGTTTTCGATGTTTTCGAGGAGCTTGTCGAAGATGAACTGCTGACTTTATTATTTGAAATGTCCATGCTTTTTACGTAGCCAAAGGTTTTTCCGCTTTTGTAGTAAACATACCAGTAGTCGCCGGAGTCTTTCGAAACAATGAAAATCGCACTGTTCTTGTTCATGGTTTTTAGAGTTTTGGGCTTTTCACTCTTGTCGGCGTAGAGAGTAGTTTTCTTTGACGTGTAGGCGTTCTGTCTTTTGCAGACGGCGTTCTTGTCCGTAGTAAGATAATCTTTCTTGATGTAGCCTGTGACATTTTTTGCTTTGTAATAAACAAGATAGTATCCGTCAATGGGATTCCCCTGTGCTTCAACTTCGTCCTTGAGCTTTAGCTTAGCCAATACCTTGCCGTCGGTATCGTTGGTATCTCGTAATGTGATTGTGTCTGTAATACCTGTAACATACATCTTTGTTGACTTGGAGGAATTTTTGCTGACAACCTTGCTCTTTGAGGAGCTGTCTGCATAGTAGTTGTTAATTGTGCCGCTGTGCACACTTACGGTTTGAGTCATCACAAAACTGCCCGAAGCGGTGAGAATTGCCGCCGCCATTACTGCTGACAATATGGATTTTAATTTTTTCAAATTCATAAAAACACCCCTTTTCAATAATTTACCATTATAATCTATAAATATTGTAAAACAAATTTTCTAATATGTCAATGAATATTATATATTTTTTATTGATTTTATCATATTGTACATATTGCACAAGTTTTTTCTAAGATATCAGAACAGAGGAAAGAAAAATAAATTAGAAGAAATATTAACAAATATTTAATCAATCGTGCCGAATTTTATATTAAAATTATAGTGAGCTTATATGAAAACTTAATGAATATAGTTTAATATATAATAATTATAAAGGAGTGCGTGGTATGCAAAATCCTTTTTTACACAGAGTATCCGATGTCAATGCTTCGGATTACCTGACGTCTAGCTGTTCGATTAATCGAATAAGATTAGCTAAGCTTCCTGTTTATGGGGTAGATGATGAGATAGAGGGGCTTACTGTTAAAGAATTCTTTAGCATAAAGCTTGTTATAGAGGAAATCAAGAAAAATGCCGATGTGCTGAAAATTGACCTTGACAGCGTAAACGAAAAGAAGCTTCCGCAAGTACTTGCCAAACGTATCGACAGCGATGACGAGAACGCCGCCGCAGAGGCTCTGCGTATTACAAAAAAATTCGGTAATCGTTTGGGGCTTTTGTTTCTTGCTCTTAAAGAGGGCGATCCGGCTAATCGTAAGGCTCGTGACGATTGGCGTGACGAACACTGGGAGTACTGGTCACAGATTAGCGATATTATTTTGGTGGGCGGTCTTGCAAGCGGCAAGCTGGGCGAGATTCTAAAGCGACAGGTAAAATATGTATTTTCTTTAAAAAATATTGTTCCTTATAATATTTGTCTGTATGATAATTCTTCTGATGTTGGTATGCTGGGTTGTGCCACACAAATTTCCTCAGCGGACGGAGTTAATGTTGTAATGGATTTCGGTCAAACCAGCATTAAGAGATGTATTGTTACCAAAAACGGCGGCGAGATTACAGAGATAAAAAATCTGGAATCGTACCCTTCAAAATATATGGATTGGGAAATGCCCGATGATAACGAAAAACTCAGACAGGCAAAAAAACTTCATAAGTACCTGATTAAGGCGATTGAGGATACTTATAATTCCGCTAAGACAATTACAAAATCAGAGCCTAATAGTGAGATTGTAATCAGCATTGCAAGCTATGTGATTGACGGTTCGCTCAATGCCGAAAGAAGCGGCTATGCGAAGCTATGCTCATTGGGAGCAAATTATGCGGAGTGCCTGTGGTGGGATCTTTCCGGAAGTCTTAGAAAAGATGTTATTGTCAAGCTTATTCATGACGGCACGGCTATGGCATTAAATTTCAGCGACAGGAAGAATACTGTTTGCTTATCGCTGGGTTCGTATTTTGGGGTAGGTTTTCCGGAAACTAGATTGGTGTTTCCGTTTAATTAATTTGTTGTGATGTAAAAAATATTACTTAAATTCCTTATTCTAAAGCTTATATCGTATGATAAAATATTAAATGTGTTTTTTACATGCTGTAATTTTTATTCACTCTCCATAATGCGACAAATTTTCTCTTAACAATCTGCTACAATTATTCTATCTACTAATTGTTGAGATTAACAGCGAGGTGTGAGTAATTTGACAGTGATTGACCTGAGAGAAGAGCTTAGCAACAGAAACATTGATATCATTGATGTAACTGATAAGTGCATCTACTATTCCGAAGAGTTTATGGTAAATGACAGCGCCACCATATATATTTATACATACGATTTGTTTGATAATTCCGAGCGTGTTGTTTGTTATTTTACCTTTGAAGAGGAAACATTTCTTCCGCATTATTATATTTGCGGTGACAGTATAATCATGCTTTTGGAGAATGACGGCAGTCGTGCATGGATACTTAAAATTGATAAGAATTCAAAAAGTGAGGTTATGCGTAAGAATGTTCCTTTAATCGGAAAGTATTTTGATTGTGTTCCTATTGATGATAATAATATAATTATCTACTCAAAATCAGACGATGATTACAGGGATATTTTTAACAGATGCCTTGAAAACACCGGCTTTGATACGCTGGCAAATATGTATGATTTGGATAAGAGCTATCGTTATTTTATCCGTGATTTTAAAACTGCCGGACTGGTAAAGGATCATATGCACACATTTACGGATTCTAAGGGGAATGAACGTATGATTCTTTGCGACTCCTGCTGTGAAAGCGAATTCGATAAGGAGAAGCTTTCTAAGAATAATAACGGCATTGAGGAGAATATGCAGGATAATATCCTCGAAATTTCCAAAAGCAGATTTTTGGAGAGCGTGAGAAGCGGCAAGGAGCTTATAGGCGCAAAACGTATTGCAAGCGCCGGTGCGGAGGGGTTTGTGCGTTTCGAGTGTGCCACGGACGGCGGTATTTTTTTCAGGGCAAAGGTGTTTAAATCGGGTTTGGAAAAGTTTTTTAAGATGTCTACAGCCGGAGGCTGCGTCAAGCCAATGTGCAATGTGCGTGAGAAAAATGATTCGGCGAGATATTTTACGGATACAGACTGCGGAAAAATTTACTATATGAAGCGTGACGGCGAGATAATTACTGTTCTCGGAGAAATCAACAGCTGCGCGGAGCTTTCTTATCCGTATACAATAGGGCAGTTTACAGGCTGTATGGACGATAGATTTATTATAGCTGATAATTCAAAAAGCGTGAATGAGCCGTCAGTTTCAATTTATGACGGAAGACTTGGTTTACTTGATACTTATCAGGCTAAGTTTAAAATGAAAAAGAATGTTTTGGTGATTTATTGAATATAAAAAACAAATAATTTTTAGCGAGGTGTTTTTATGTATGATAAAATTGAAAAGTACATAGATAATGTTGATTTGGAGCATATTCCCGAAGATGTCAAGGCTATAGGTTTTAACCTTTACGAGGACGGCGGCGGATTATGGTCAATGGAGATTGTAGGCACCGGCAACGCCGGACGAACCGGTAACACCGGACGAAATACGCACACTAACTTTTTGGGTTAGGTGACTTTACCGCCTGCGTTCAAATTTGTCCCTAAGGAGAAGTCAACAAAGGTTGTCTGTGCTAGCGTAGCTGTAAAAAAAACATCTAAATTTAATAAATAATTTAATTTTATTATAAATACACAACAAAATATCTTATAATAAATATATCAATAATGAAAACTTTCCCTATAAAAAACACACGGAGTTTTATAAAATTCCGTGTAAAAAATTGTGCTATTTTATAACTATTGCGCCGCTGATAAATGAGCAGTAGTAAAATCGTTAATAATCACAAAATTAATTTAGAAATTTTGTGGTGAAATTGTGTAAAATATCTTGAAAAATTTTCTGGTTTTTGGTATTATATATTTAGGTGAAAGTTGTAGCTTTTATAATTGTTTTTTTATTAAAACAGTCGGAGATTTTATTTCCGAAAAGCAGGCTTATTAGCTTAGCGATTCATTGCGTTTTGTCTGCTGAGTCGACAAATTCAGTGGGTTGCGGAGCGAAATTTTCATTGCAGTGTTATTATCAGAACGCTGACTCAAAGGAGAGATAAAACTATGATTGACAGCATCGTTCAGGGTCTATTAGATGATTTTCATTCCGGCAACAGTGCGAGGGCTTACGACTTGCTTGGCGCGCATAAGTCGTTTATGTTCGGTCAGCTCGGTGTCGTGTTCCGTGTTTGGGCGCCCAACGCGGCAGCAGTTTCCGTTGTGGGCGATTTCAACTATTGGAACCCCGAAGCAAACCCTATGGGCAAGATCAGTGATGCGGGCGTTTGGGAGTGCTTTATTCCCAATGTGGTCGGCGAGTACGATAATTATAAGTACTGCATTGATACACCGTGGGGAGAAAGACTTTACAAATGTGACCCCTATGCCTTTCACTTTGAAACACGTCCGAATAATTCCTCTAAGTTCTATGATATCGAGGGATATGAGTGGGAGGACGATGAATGGCTCAAAAATAAAAAGCCCACTCAGCACCACGAAGAGCCTGTCAATGTGTACGAGGTTCATGCCGGTTCTTGGAAGAAGCCCGAAAGCGGCGAATTTTTAAGCTACAGAGAGCTTGCGGATCAGCTTATTCCTTATGTTGCCGATATGGGCTTTACGCACATCGAGTTCCTGCCCATTACGGAGTATCCGTTTGACGGTTCGTGGGGCTATCAGGTAACAGGCTACTATGCTCCAACATCACGCTACGGCACGCCGCACGACTTTATGTATCTTGTGGATAAGGCTCATCAGTACGGCTTGGGCGTTATACTCGACTGGGTTCCGGCTCACTTCCCGAAGGACGCTCACGGCTTAGTTCGATTTGACGGCACTTGCTGTTATGAGTATGAGGATTGGCGAAAGGGCGAGCATAAAGAGTGGGGTACTCTCGTTTATAACTACAGCCGCTATGAGGTAATAAGCTTTTTGATCTCCAGCGCAATGTTCTGGATGGAGAAATACCACGTTGACGGTATTCGTGTTGATGCCGTCGCTTCAATGCTATACCTCGACTACAACCGCAAAGACGGCG
>CACYEJ010000212.1 GCA_902773395.1 uncultured Ruminococcus sp. | reverse complement strand
CTCTGCGATTGTATTAACAACCTCTTCGTTAAGACCGAGGTTAAGAATTGTATCCATCATACCGGGCATTGAAGCTCTTGCTCCTGAACGAACGGAAACGAGAAGCGGATTCTCCTTGTCACCGAACTTCTTGCCTGTGATTTCTTCCATCTTAACGATATACTCGTTAATCTGACCCTGAATCTCCTCATTAATTTCTCTGCCGTCCTCATAGTACTGAGTACAAGCCTCTGTTGTGATTGTGAAGCCCTGAGGTACAGGAAGACCGATATTTGTCATTTCAGCCAAGTTGGCACCCTTACCGCCGAGAAGCTCACGCATGTTAGCATTACCCTCGCTGAAAAGGTACACCCATTTGTTTGCCATTGCAATTACCTCCTAAGTAAATTAATGTTGTTCGCAAGGTGAACAGACTGTTTTCAGAAATTTTGTGCATTATACCCGAAATGGGATAATAAATTGATATTTTTGCACAAAAATACAAACTATCCACCAGCCTATAAATAATTATAACAGAATATGGGGAAAAAATCCAGTGTTTTATAAAAAAAACAACGAAAATTATTTGAAAAATTTTTTAAACTGTGTAAATTCAGTATGGGAGTTTTTGGAATAATTATTCATGGCGAGAGGAAAAATATTATATTTCTTATGAAGAATTGATTTGTTAAAACTATAAACGTAAAAATTTACAGGAATTCAAATGAGAATTTAGAAAAAGTGATGATAATTATTTTAATGTAAAAAACCGTTGCGATTTTGTTTTAGATGATGTATAATAAATGTGTGCGCTATGAGTGATAATAGCGAGGTGTACAATATTATAAATGGAGGTATTTCGAAAAATGAAAAAATTTTTATCACTAGTGCTTGCAGTGATGATAGTCATTTGCTGTGTGCCAATGTCCACTAATGCAAGCGCAGCAGAAAACAAGGGAACTTCACGATACACCGTTTTGGTTATGGATATTTCGGGTGAGTCCAGTTTTTACAGCGGCAGTACAAAAATCTATACGGCTTCTTCTTCTATTGATTATGTAAGAACAGCGTCTGTAACATTTCTTCAAAGTGTTATCAGAGCGCAGGGCGATAACCATGTTGCAGTTGTTACATACTCAAAATATTCAAATGTGCTTTCAGATTTTACTACCGATATTCAGGGCGTATCAAATAAGGTAAGAGCTGTTGTGTCTGACGGTTCAGACGTTCGTGATATCAATTCCGGATTGAAGTCTGCTAAAGAGCTTTTAAACAAGGTTGAAGGCGATGTGAAGAAGAGTATTGTTCTGGTTACAACAGGCTTTACTAATCAGGGCGATTATTCGTATTCCGGTCATTATGATTCAAGTGTTGTCGGAAGTGATTGGTACAGAACAAACACCAAAGTTAAACTTTATGCTTATGCAAATGCGGCTCTTGCTACTGCTGATGATATTAAAAAGGATACTGTAATCTATGTAACAGGACTTTTTCAGACCATGAATGATATTCCTGAAGCTGGTAAGTCTGTTGCTGCGCTTTTCAGATTGACTGCAAAGGATTTGGCAACGTCTGAGGCTACATTTAAAGATGTTGCTAACCCGAATGATTTCCAGTTTGCTTTTGACAGTATTGCAGAGGAGATTATTGACCCCGGCACAGGCAAGGCTCTTTTGGGCGATGTAAACTTTGACGGCAAGGTGAATTCTGACGACAGCCTTGTTATTCTCCGTGCAAGCGTTGGTCTTACTAAGTTCACCAACAGAAGACATCAGATTGGCAACGTTAATTTTGACGATAAAATCAACAGCCTTGACAGCCTTATGGTACTTCGCTATTCCGTAGGCATTAAGGATAATGACAAAATCGGCAAGGAATTCGATCTTGCAGAAGATTAATATTAAGGCATTTACTTATAATGAGCGAGTCCGTCTGCTTGGATTCGCTCTTTTTGATTTGAGTTTAATGGCTAATTTGCCGATAATTGTCCTAAAATTTCATGCTGTTCTGTTCAAAGTATTAAAAATGCGAAAAATGTCATTGAATTATTAAAAAATCTCTTGCAAAAAATAAAAAGTATGCGATAATATAAGTAGTGTATTTTAAAGGAAAGAGGTGTGTTATGGTTAAATCAGCTGTTATCCTTGCGGGCGGCGAGGGAAAACGTATGAAATCAGATAAACCAAAAGCACTGTCAATCGTTCTTGAGAAGCCTATGCTCAGGTGGGTTTTGGATTCCGTTGTTAGTGCGGGCATAGATAACATTTGCGTTTTAACAGGCTTTGGCAAGAACTACATCGAGGAGTATCTTGCGGAGTTTACTAATGAAACAGGCATATCCGTAAGCACTGCATTTCAGGCGGAAAGACGTGGCACCGGTCACGCCGTTATGATGTGCAGAGATTTCCTATGCAAAAATTCAGGTGACGCAGTAGTTCTCAATGGTGACGCTCCGTTTATGGACAGCAGAACTATTGAGGGGGCTTTCAGACTGCATAAGGAGAATAATTCGAGCGCAACGGTTATTTCTGCAAAGGTGGATAATCCCTTTGGCTACGGCAGAATTATTCGCTCGGACAGCGGCGGCGTTTCTGAAATCGTAGAGGAGAAGGACACCAATGACGAACAGAAAAAGGTGAACGAGGTCAACTCAGGCTGCTACTGGTTTAATACAGAGGATTTGCTGGGGGTTCTCGACAAGCTCACCGATAACAATGCAGGCGGCGAGTATTATCTTACTGATACGCTTGGTATTCTTTTGAACGAAGGAAAGACAGTCTGCGCATATGCGGCGGAAAGTCCTTACACTGTGCTGGGGGCGAATGATCCGGCTCAGCTGAGTGCGCTTAATCGGATTGCTGCTGAGTTGATTGAGAAATAAGATAACTTCTCTGTTTTACTATGATATATGGATATTTAAGATAGATTTTAAAATATTATAAAAAAGGGGCTTTTAAGTATGAATTTTCACGGTAAGGACATCAAGATTTTTGCAGGCAATGCCAGCAAGGACGTAGCTCAGGCTATAGCAGGCTGTCTTAATCTTCCTTTGGGCAAGTCTGAAACAACTACTTTCAGCGACGGTGAGATTTCCGTATCTCTCCACGAATCAGTAAGAGGTTCAGACTGCTTTATTGTACAGTCAACCTGTGCGCCTGTAAATGACAATCTTATGGAGATTCTCATTATGATTGACGCTATGAAGCGTGCTTCTGCTGCAAGCATTACTGTTGTTATGCCGTACTTTGGTTACGCAAGACAGGACAGAAAGGCAAAGGCAAGAGATCCGATATCAGCAAAGCTTTGTGCAGATCTTCTCACATGTGCCGGAGCAGACAGAGTTCTTACAATGGATCTTCACGCTAATCAGATTCAGGGATTCTTCAACATTCCAGTTGACCACCTTTACGGCGCAGGCTTGCTTGCAGACTACATGAAGGCTAAGATTGGCGGCAACGCTGAGGACTTTATCGTAGTATCTCCTGACCTCGGTTCTGTAACACGCTCCAGAAACTTTGCGTCAAAGATTGGCACAGGTCTTGCAATCATCGACAAGAGAAGACCTAAGGCAAACGTATGTGAGGTTATGAACATTATTGGTGACGCAAGGGGCAAGAAGGTTGTTCTAGTTGACGATATGATTGACACAGCAGGTACTCTTTGCAATGCTGCTAATGCTATTGTTGAAAAGGGCGGAGCTACAGAGGTATACGCATGCGCGACTCACGCTGTTCTTTCAGGTCCGGCTATTGAGAGAATTCAGAACAGTGTAATTAAGGAGGTTGTACTTCTTGATACTATTCCTGTTGCTGAGGATAAGATGATTGACAAATTCACTATTCTTCCGGTTGCGCCATTGTTTGCGGACGCTATCGAAAGAATTTACGCTGACAAGCCGGTATCTCCGCTTTACAATAAGTAATTTTTGAAAATCGAATATACATTTAAGATTAATTCTTGCGATTAAAGGGTGGGCGAACGTCCGCCCTTAGTTGTGTTTTTTCTTTTTAATGTACGAAGGTGTTTTTTTAATGTACGAAGGTGGAAGTTTTCTTGTAAATTATAATTACGAACCTTCTCAAACTTTTTTTTAAAATGGACGAAGGTGGAAGTTAGATTGTAAATTATAATTACGAACCTTCTCAAACTTTCTTTTTAATGGACGAAGGTGGAAGTTAGTTTGAAAATTATAATTACGAACCTTCTCAAACTTTCTTTTAAATGGACGAAGGTGGAAGTTAGTTTGAAAATTATAATTACGAACCTCCTCAAACTTTCTTTTTTTGACCGGGCTTTTTTGGTAGAAGGTGGAAATTGGTTTGCAAAAAAATATAAAGTGTGGAAGGTTGTGGAGGGTTGGAGGGGGTTTCTAACTCTTTCGTATAGAAAAAAGAAAAATAAAATATATATAGAGAGTTTATAAAAAGTGCTCAAACCCTCCGAACCCTCTACACTACCCCAAAAACTCTCCGTCAACGCAATCAATAATATAGAAACAAAAACATGAAGTTTTAAATTTATGTATAATATCACAGTAAATTAATTTATAAATAAGAGGTGTAAAAATGTTTAAGAAAAAATCTCCTCCATTAATGGGAGGCTTTACACATATTGTCGTTGGATTAGGCAATCCCGATAGAAAATATGAGAATACCAGACATAACGCAGGCTTTATCGGTATAGATAAGCTTGCCGAAAAATATAGCGTCACAATTGACCGCCTTAAATATAAAGCCTATTGTGCCGGGGTTCAAATCGGCGATAAGAAAGTCCTTTTAATGAAACCTCAGACATATATGAATAATAGCGGAGAATCTGTTGTGGAGGCGATGAATTTCTACAAAATCCCCCCAGAGAATGTTGTTATAATATATGATGATATCTCTCTTGATGTCGGTTTGATGCGTGTGAAACGCAAGGGCAGCGACGGCGGACAAAAGGGTATGAGAAGCATTATCTATCTCAGCGGACACGATACGTTTCCGAGAGTGAAAATTGGTATCGGTCATAAGCCGGAACGCTGGGAGCTTGCCGATTGGGTGCTGTCACAGTTCTCAAACGACGAGAGAAAAACTATTGACAGTGTCGCAGAAAAAGCGGCTGATGCAGTGGAGCTTATTCTTGACGGCAATATTGATAAGGCAATGAATTTATATAATTAACGAGGCAGCAAATGAATTATTTAACTAACATAATTTCTAATTTGAAAGAGTATAAGACTCTTTATAACGCTGTAGCAAGCCGCAGACTTTCGGCGGCTACAGGACTTACCGGAGTGCATAAGGCGAATGTTATTTCTGCGCTTTGTGAGCAGCTCGATAAAAAAGCTCTTGTTTTGGTGGGCGATGAACAGGAGGGACAGCAGCTCATTGGCGATATCGCTTCAATGGGCGGCAGAGCGTTGATGTATCCGCTTCGTGATTTGAATTTCCGTGAGATGAACGGTCAGTCACGAGAGTATGAGCATCAAAGACTTATGGTGCTGTCAACCGTGCTTAAAGGCGAGTTCGATGTTGTCGTGGCTTGCGTTGATGCGGCGGCGCAGTTTACGATTCCCCCCGAAAACCTCAAAAAGTCTTCCGTGCTTCTAAAGGTTGGCGCAAAGGCGGATATCTCCGAACTTGTAAAGATTCTGGAGGCGTCAGGCTATGAACGCTATGAGCAGGTAGAGGGCGAGGGTCAGTATGCCGTCAGGGGCGGAATACTCGATTTGTTTATGCCAGACGAGAAAGCTCCTATTCGTGTTGAGTTCTGGGACGATGAGGTTGATACTATAAATTACTTTGACGTACTCTCTCAAAGACGTACTGATTACGTGGAGGAAATTTACATATCTCCCTCAACTGAAATCCTTGTAACCGATAAAAATGAGCTTATTGAAAAGATACGGAAAAAAGCTAAATCGCTTCGCTCCAAAAATGCCGCAAAGGCTAAAGGGGTGCTTGCCGCTGAGTGCGAGCAGCTTGAACAGGGGATTATTCCAGGAAGTATAGATAAGTTTATCTCGATGATTTATGACCGCCAGACGTCACTGTTTGATTATTTTAATGATAAGGCTTTGATTTTTGTGTCGGAGCATACACGTGTTAAAGAGCGTATGCACGGCTATTCGTGGCAGTTTAACGAGGATTTAAAGGACTTCTTGGAAGAGGGAACTCTTTGCAAAGGTCTTGATACGTTCTTTGTTGGGTATCCTGATATTTGTCAGCGGCTTCTTGTGAGCAATACAGTTTATCTTGACAATTTTGCGAGCGGCTCATATGATACGAAAATATCCGAGCTTGTAAGTTTTACCGTAAAGCATCTGTCGCTTTGGGGCGGAAGCGTCAAGCTGTTGTCTGAGGATTTAGACCCGTTTGCAATGAACCGCTATACTTGCGTGATTCTTGCAGGTACGGAGAAAGCGGCTGATTCTTTACGTAAGGATTTGGCTGAAAAGGGCTATAATGTTTCTGAGGATACTATAGTTAATTATCCCAATCCCAGCGTGGTGTATGTTCTTCCGGGAGCATTGTCGGCAGGTATTGAGTATCCTCAGGCGAAGTTTGCGCTGATTTCACAGGGGCATGTCCGCACCACAAGCAAGCGTGTTAAGGGCAGGAAAAATAAGAACGCTAAGCAGATATCAAGTCTGTCGGAATTGTCAAACGGCGATTTTGTGGTACACGCAACCCACGGAATCGGTCAGTTTACGGGTATCCATAAGCTGGAGATTCAGGGCATTATTAAGGATTATATTAAGATTGTTTATGCAAAGGGCGATGTGCTGTATGTGCCTGTAACACAGCTTGACTTGGTGTCAAAGTATATCGGACCTCGTGAGGAAAGCGCCGTTAAGCTAAGCCGATTGGGTTCGGGCGATTGGCAGAAAACAACTACAAGAGTACGCAAGGCTGTTCGTGATATGGCTGATGAGCTGATTAAGCTTTACTCCGAGAGAATGCAGGTAAAGGGCTTTGCTTTCTCCGAGGATAACGAATGGCAGCATGATTTCGAGGCTAAGTTCGAATATGACGAAACCGAGGACCAGCTCAGATGTATCGAGGAAATAAAAGGCGATATGGAGCGAGTTGTTCCTATGGATAGACTGCTTTGCGGTGACGTTGGATTTGGCAAAACAGAGGTGGCTTTGCGCGCGGCGTTCAAGTGCGTAACAGATTCGAAGCAGTGCGCTTTGCTTGCGCCAACGACAATTCTTGCGTGGCAGCACTATCAAACGGCGCTCAGACGCTTTGAGGGGTTTCCTGTTAATATCGAGCTGCTTTCACGATTCAGAACACCAAAGCAGCAGGAAGAAGTTTTAAGAAAACTGAAAAGCGGTGAGGTTGATTTTGTAATCGGTACTCACAGACTGGTGCAAAAGGACGTTGAATTTCGTGATTTGGGGCTGGGAATAATAGACGAGGAGCAGCGGTTTGGAGTTGCTCAGAAAGAGAAATTTAAGTCGATGTTTAATAACGTTGATATACTCACTCTTTCCGCTACGCCTATTCCGAGAACACTTAATATGGCTATGAGCGGAATTCGTGATATGTCGGTGCTGGAGGAAGCACCCCTTGACAGAAAGCCTGTTCAGACTTATGTGCTGGAGCATGACAACGCCGTTATTGCCGAGGCTATCAGAAGAGAGCTGAGGAGAGGCGGTCAGGTGTTCTATCTTCACAACAAGGTTGAATCCATTGAAGCTAAGGCGGCTCAGATAAAGGCGAGAATTCCTGAGGCGAATGTTGCAATAGGTCACGGCAAAATGACGGAACAGGAGCTTTCCGAGGTTTGGCGGAAAATGCTGGAGCAGGAAATCAACGTTCTTGTATGCACAACGATTATAGAAACAGGCGTTGATCTTCCGAACGCAAATACGCTGATTATCGAGAATGCCGACTGCATGGGCTTGTCACAGCTTCATCAGCTCAGAGGTCGAGTTGGACGTTCAACAAGAAGAGCTTACGCATATTTTACATATACGCCGAACAAGGTGCTTAGCGATATTTCCACAAAGCGTCTTACGGCTATCAGAGAGTTTACAGAGTTTGGTTCGGGCTTCAAGATTGCTATGAGAGATTTGGAACTTCGAGGAGCAGGAAATATTCTCGGAGGTCAGCAGCACGGTCATATGGAAGACGTGGGTTACGATATGTACATTAAGCTGCTCAACGAGGCGATAAGCGAGGCTAAGGGTGAAGAGCCTGAGAATCCGCAGATAGATTGTCTTGTGGACTTGCAGGTTCAGGCACACATTCCCGAAAATTATATTTCTAGTTTAAATCAGCGTTTGGAGATATACAGAAGAATATCGGACATTCGTTCAAAGGCAGACGCTGAGGACGTTTTGGACGAGCTGATAGACCGTTTCGGTGATGTGCCTAAAGCGGTAATGGGGCTGGTTGATGTGGCGCTGATAAGAAATATGGCTGCACAATACGGTATCTATGAGATAAAGCAGCAGAAGGAAGAGATACTTTTGTATATTAATAATATCAGGGTTGATAAAGTAGGAAAATTCTTGGAGAATAACAAGAAGAGAACGATGCTCAGAGCGTCAAAGAAGCCGCATATTGTATTTAGGATTGATAACGGAGAAACTGTATTGTCGGCGTTGAAGAAGGCGTTTTGATTTTTAAATTAAACTTCCCACACTCAAAGTAGTTATTTCACTTGATAAAACCTAGAATTTTTTACTCTAACATAAAGAATGAAAAAAGTAAGCATCCTCAACAGCAAACTAAAAGTAACTATCCGCCCACGCTACTTATAAAGGGGAATAAAAGCATGCCCTTTCTGAAAAAAAGTAATCAGGAGACCTAAAGTATAATAAACCAGCGTGGGTATTACGAAGAAGTAAGATAGAAGAACCATAGGGGGAGATTCTAAAGAGGGGGCAAAAAACTAAACTTTCCGGACTACTTTTTTTTGCCCCCTCTTTAGCACGCTTTTGTTTACTTTTGGCGTGCTCCAAAAGTAAATCGCCTGCCCGGCGACAGAGGGCGAAGAGGAATAAAAAATAAAATAGAAGTTTGGTGAAGAAGAATAAAATTTTCCTCTACGATAGCTCAACAGAGGACTAACGAAAAAACAGAAGCTTGATTAAGGAAGAGAAATTTTCCTCTACAATATCTCAATAAGTCGCTATTGTCAAAAAACTCCTTTAACTATCAGCTTGTT
>CACYEJ010000211.1 GCA_902773395.1 uncultured Ruminococcus sp. | reverse complement strand
TGCTGTAAAAATCATAAGGGTTTTTCGGCAGGCAGCTACAGAGATGTTTCTCGTGTTGCCAATATTAACGAAACATTATGGACAGATTTGTTTCTTGACAACAGCAAGCCTCTGTCCGAGGAGATTACAGTTCTTATCAATAATCTTACCAATATAAAAAATGCGATAGATGATAATGACCCGAACCGTCTAAGAGAGCTTTTGAAAACAAGCCGTCTTGTCAAGGAAAGTCTTGGAGAGTAAGAGTTGGGGATAAATAAAAAATAAAGGATAATACATATGTCTGATGTAAAAATAAAACCGTCACAATTAAATGGAAAAGTTAATGTTCCCCCGTCAAAAAGCGATGTGCATAGAGCGATAATCTGCGCGGCTCTTTCAAAGGGTATAAGCACAGTATCGCCTGTTGCTTTTTCGGAGGATATCTTGGCGACAATCGACTGCATAAAGGCGCTCGGCGCTGAGGTCACTGTAAGCGGCGAAAAGGTGATTATAGATTCAACAAATATTTTCAAACCAAAGAAAGCTTCTCTACAGTGCCGTGAATCCGGCTCGACAGTTAGATTTTTTATTCCCGTAGCTGCGGCAGGCGGTGTTAATGCTGTGTTTGACGGCAAGGGCAGACTTCCGCAAAGACCTCTTGGAGTGTATACGGATTTGCTCCCTAAGCACGGTGTTTCCTGTACAACTAAGGGTGGACTTCCTTTTGAAATAAACGGCAAACTAACTTCGGGAAGATTTGATGTGCCGGGGGATATCAGTTCGCAGTTTATAACAGGACTGCTTTTTGCATTGCCGCTGCTTGACGGTGACAGCGTGATTCATCTTACTTCACCGTTGCAGTCAAAGGGGTATATTGATATGACTGTTTCGGTGCAAAAGCAGTTCGGTGTGGAAATTGAAATGGCGGGTGACGATTATCTTGTAAAAGGTAATCAGCAGTATACGCCTTGCGATTACATAACAGAAGGCGATTGGTCACAGGCAGCATTTTTTCTGGCGGCAGGTGCAATCGGAGGAGATGTCACCGTTGAGGGCGTGAAGAAAAACAGCTGTCAGGGCGATAAGGAAATAGTAAAGCTCTTGGAGCGTTTTGGAGCTGAAATTGAGCAGAACGAATTTAGCGTTAGATGTAAGTCAAATTTGCTTCATGCGATAGAAATAGACGCTTCGCAGATACCCGATCTTGTTCCGGTTCTTACCGTATGTTCAGCATTTGCCGAGGGTACAACGAGGATTTACAATGCTCAGCGAGTTCGTTTGAAAGAGAGTGACAGGCTTGCGGCTATAAGCGATTGTCTGAACCGCTGCGGCGGCAAGGTTTCGGAAACAGAAGACGGTTTGCTTATCGAGGGTATAAGCAGCTTAAAAGGCGGTTTTGCAGAGGGGTATAATGACCACAGAATCGTAATGTCTATGGCAATTGCCGCACTTAAAAGTGAAAATGAGATTGTTATTTCCGATAGAGAAAGTATAACAAAATCATACAATAACTTCTTTGAGGATTATAATTCCATTGGTGGAAAGAGTATATAGATGAAAGCCGGAACATTTTTTAAATATATTTAAAATTATGAGGTGTATAAATATGGGTTCTGTTATTGGAAACAAAGTAAAAATCTCCGTATTCGGCGAGAGCCACGGAACAGCAATCGGAGTTGTAATTGACGGTTTGCCGAGCGGAGAAAAAATAGATATGGACGAGGTTTACAGGCAAATGGCTAGAAGAGCCCCCGGCAATGACAAGACGGCGACACCTCGTAAGGAAGCCGATAAGCCTGAAATTCTTTCCGGTTTGCTTGACGGCATGACAACGGGTGCCCCTCTTGCAGCGGTGATATACAATACTAACACACGTTCGGGAGATTACGGCAATATTATGAATTCGCCTCGTCCGGGACATTCCGACTATACCGCTTACCTGAGATACAACGGCTGCAACGATGTGCGTGGCGGCGGACACTTTTCAGGCAGACTTACAGCGAATCTTGTATTTGCCGGTGCTGTTATACGTCAGATTTTAAAAAGACAGGGTATTGACATTGCCGCACATATTTATTCTATAGGCAATACATATGACGATCCGTTTGAGCCGACAGGTATCTCACAGGAGCTTATCGAACGATTAAACGGTGAGAAGTTTGCGTTGGTTAATCCAGATAACGAGAGTGAGCTTAGGGCAGAGGTTGACGCCGTAAGAGCAAAGGGTGACAGCGTTGGCGGCATTGTGGAGTGTATTGTTCAGGGTATGCCGGCAGGCGTGGGAGAGCCTATGTTTGGCGGCGTGGAGAATGTGATTGCCGGCGTTGTGTTTGGCGTGCCGGCAGTAAAGGGCATTGAGTTTGGTTCGGGCTTTGCAGGTTCACATTCTACAGGTTCAAGCAACAACGATGAATTTTATTATGACGAAAACGGAAATGTCCGCACGAGAACGAATAATCACGGCGGTGCGTTGGGCGGTATCACCAGCGGTATGCCTATTCTGTTCAGAGCCGCAATAAAGCCTACTCCGTCAATATCGTTAGAGCAGAATACCGTTGATTTGCAGAATAAAAAGGATACAACGCTTTCTGTAAAGGGCAGACATGACCCATGTATCGTTACAAGGGCGGTATCGGTGATTGAGGCGGCAGCGGCGATAGCGGTTATCAATATGCTTTGATATGCGAGGTTTTAAAATAATGGATTTAAAAGATATAAGAGTAGAAATAGACAGCTTAGACGAGCAGATTGTCGAGCTGTTCAAAAAGAGAATGGATTGCTCGGTAAGAGTTGCCGAAAGTAAGCGTGAATCGGGTACTTCTATTCTCAATCTTAAAAGAGAAGAGCAGGTTCTTGACAGAGTAGAAGAGCTTGGCGGAGAGTACGGCAAGTATGCAAGATTGCTTTACGGCAGCATTATGGAGCTGTCAAGAGATTTGCAGTATACAATTATTAATGGTGACACCGATTTAAAGAGAATCATTTCTACAGCGGAAACCGAGCTTGACGTTCAGTCTGATAAATGGCGTGTTGCCTGTCTTGGCGGTTCAGGTTCAAATTCACATTTGGCGGCTTTGGGCTTTTTCCCGAACGCTGATATAAGCTTGCAGAAAAATTTTGATAAGGTGTTTGAATCGGTTGAGAATGACGAATGTGATTTCGGAGTGCTGCCTGTTGAGAACAGCTGCGCAGGCTCTGTATCGAGAGTATACGACTTGATTTTGAAGTACAGATATTATATTGTCGGTGAAATTGATTTGCCGATTGAGCATTGTCTTTGTGCCATTCCGCAAACGGATATCTCGAATATTGAACACGTTCTCTCTCATGAACAGGGACTTTCACAGTGTTCGCTTTTCATCAGCGAAAACGGATATTCTACTAAGAAATGCGGAAGCACGTCACTCGCTGCAAAAACAGTTGCAGAGGAGAAGCGAATCAACTGGGCGGCTATTTGTACGAAGTCGGCGGCTGATGAGTGCGGACTAAAGGTTCTTGATAAGAATATTCAGAACAGCGACAATAACTGTACTCGTTTTATCGTTATCTCAAAGAGGGCGATTATTACAAGTCAGGCGGATAAAATTTCGCTGTGCTTTACGCTTCTCAATCGTCCGGGTTCTCTTTATAATGTGCTTTGCAGATTTGCAACGCATGGGTTCGACCTTACGAAAATAGAATCAAGACCTATTCCGAATGGCTCATTTGAGTATATGTTTTATCTGGATTTCACAGGCAATGTTCGCAATGAGGATAATTGCAGAATGCTTTGTGCATTGTCAGAGGAGCTGCCCGAATTCTCATTTTTGGGGAATTATTAAAATGTCATCTTTCATAGAATTTCTACAGGTGGTGATTTTGTATGAAAAATAAGGCATTGCTGGTATCAAGGCTGTCAACGGCTGTTAATGTTTTGAGTGAGCTTTTAGAGGATAATTCGTATACTGTTGAGAAAATCGTGAGCGATTCTCGAAGTGCCGCTGAATGTGCCAACGATACTGTATACGATATTGTTGTTATAAATTCACCTATTGAAGACGGAAGCGGCGTTGAGCTGGCTATTGAGATAAGCCGTGAAACCGTGTGCGGAGTTGTACTGCTGGTTCAGTCGGAGAAAGCAGGATTTGTGGGGCAAAAGGTTATCGACTACGGCGTAGTGGTTGTTCCAAAGCCGATAAACAAGATGCTTTTTCGGCAGTCGCTTGGTGTGGTGAGAGCTGCTCAGAAGAGATATGCAGGACTTTCAAGAGAGAACGAGCGTCTTAAATCCACTCTTGAGGAAGCTAAAATTATTAACAGAGCGAAGTTTTTACTTATGCAGTACTTGTCGCTGAGCGAAGAGAGGGCACACAAGTATATTGAAAAGCAGGCAATGGATATGAGAATATCACGCTTAGAGGTTGCAAGGCAAATCCTGAAAACTTATGTGTCGCATTAAATTGTTCATAAATTATTTAAATATAAGCAATTGATAATTCTCAAAAAAGACAATATAATTATTGAGTAGTAATACTCAAGAGGTGATACAATGCAAAAGAAATTGCTGCTTATGTTCAATCCTTCATCGGGTAAATCTCAGATAAAACCCGAACTTTGGAATATTATAGATATATTTGTAAAGGGCGGCTATGATGTAACGGTTTATCCAACTCAAAAACGATTTGACGCACACGATGTGGTTATTCAAAGAGCAGAGGAATTTGACACCGTGGTTGTGTGCGGCGGTGACGGAACGTTAAGTGAAACAGTTCAGGGTTTAATGGAGCTTCCAAAGGAGAAGCGTGTTGCAATAGGATATATTCCAGCCGGTTCAACTAATGATTTTGGCTACAGCCTTGGTATTCCTTTTGAAATACCGGACGCAGCAGAGGAAATTGTAAAGGGTGAGCCTATAGATTGTGATTGTGGAACGCTTAACGGCAATCCATATCTGTACATTTCGGCGTTTGGAATCTTCACAGATGTTTCCTACGAAACACCGCAGAAGATGAAAAATCAGCTCGGTCACGCAGCGTACATTTTAGAAGCAGTGAAAAGACTTAGTCAGAATAAATATTCATACTATCATTTAAAGGTAGAGAGCGAAGAGCTTGAAATAGAAGATGATTTTATTCTCGGTCTTGTGTCTAACACTACGTCTATAGGCGGTATGAAAAATCACTCAGAGTATGCACCGCTGCTGAATGACGGACTATTTGAATGTGCGTTAATTAAGTATCCGTCAAATCCGGCAGAGCTGAATAATATTCTTACAGCGTTGGTAACGCAGAATTTTGATTGTCCCAGTTTGGTTAAATTCACAACTAAAAAGGTTAGATTTAAATCAAATGAGCCGATTAAATGGACAACAGACGGCGAGGACGGCGGTGAGCATACCGACGTAACAATAGAAGTTGTGCATAATGCGTATAAGATAATCGTTGACGATACTAAAAATTTAGAAGAATAAAAAAACGGACGGATAGATTTTTTGCTATCCGTCTTAGTTTATTGTTCAAATTCCGAAATCGAAAACTTTTCTTAATAAAAATTACTTTTCCTCAGATGAACAAAGCTTCTCTGCATGTCTTGAAAGCTTGTACTCATCAAGATTATATTTTCTTTTAAATAATATGTATACTAGAGTGCTGCCAGCCAAGCCAATAAGTATTCCGCATAATACGTCAGTTGGGTAGTGAACACCAAGATATAATCTTGAAAATGCAACAAGTACTGCAAATACTACCGTCAGCACAGCCAAAGGACGCTGTAGGAATCTCGCTAAAATACCAACCGAAGCGAATGAAGCCGTTGTATGACCTGATGCAAAGGAATAGTCTGTCGGTTTCTTAATGAGCGGTGTTAAGTCAGTGTAGGTATCAAAGGGTCTTGCTCGTGCAACAAGATGCTTTATAATAATATTATTAAATCCAATGCACAAAGCCAAAGAGGTGAGCGTCATAATGCCAATCATTCTCGTTTTCTTAATACATATAAGTATAATACATATCAAAATCCAAATTATACCTACGTTTACAAATAATGATGAGGTTTTCATTAACGGCGTTAAAAATTCTATTCTTAAATTCTCCTGTATGTATAAAAGTATTGCATGGTCAATTTCATAAATTTTTTCTAAAATATCATTCATTGCAGTTATCACCATATACCTTTCAAAAGTTAAAATAAACAGCCTATCCTGCGTGACATCGAGGATAAGCTGCTAAGGATTGCTGTAATATTACTGGATTGAGCAGTCAAGGTAACGCTCAAGCTCCTCTTCATCTCTCTTCTTCTTTTCGTTTACAATGAAGAAAGCTGTAACAGCAGCGGCAACAGCAGCCGCAAATGTTACTACCCCGATGATAATGCCAAGTGCATTCTTATTATCTTTCATAAAACAAAACACCTCCGTAAATTTTTATTTACTATATATTTATATCATAGCTAATTTTATAAAAAAAGTCAACACCTATAAGAGAACCTTAAAAAAAATTTTAAAATAAAGATACAATATTTAATGAAAAAATTGAAAATTGCATAGTTGACGAAACTTTATAGGTATGTTATACTTATAATAATGTAGAACAATTTATTAACAAATTATTAATTCTTAGTGAATTGAGGAGGAAAGAAAATGAAATTAAAAACAAGATTGATTGTTGCCGGACTAACGCTTTGGATACTTGGAATTGCAGTTTTGCTGAATGACGGTGCAGGTGCATTTTTTGGTCAGATGTCAAACGGTACGTGTGATTATTATACAATGACTCACGCAGACGTATGTGAAAATCTTCCTGTTAATGGAACGTGTTATGTGGTTTATGATTATATTGCCGCTTCTGTAACGGAAGAAACCGATAAATATACAGGTAAACAAACATCAACAGATAATGCTTATTACTATGTAATACCACTTGATGATGTGTATATGATGCTTGTGAAAACAAAGCCCAATACACAGCTTACATATGATTTTGATCAACTTGTAGAGGATTTCTGGGCAGAGGACGAGTCTGCTGTTACCTCATTATCAGAAACAGGTACAAAGCTAGACGGCATTTTAGTAAAAAACAATCCTGGTGTGGTAGATTATTATAACGAGTGGCGTGACACTCTGGAGCTTTCGCAAGAAGAGTTTAAACTTTCGGAGTATACATTGGATTGTACAATTCCGTTGTCTACGAGGATTAAGGAATTTTGGGGCGGTTCAATTTTGCTTATTGCGTTTATTGTTACGCTTGTAGTATTTCTTATGAGTATTTTTAGGAAGAAAAGAACTCCTGCTTATACAGCTCCAATGCCTAATTCTTATGGAATGGGCGGTTATCCCTCCGGTGGTGCTCAGCCGAATGGAGCATATGACCCAACTGCTGCATATGGTTCAGTTAATACCAATTTGCCGCAAAGTAATATACCGTCACAGAGTGGTCTTAGCATTGGTAAAAGTTTGGATTCCGACATAAATCAAAGCACTTCCTACAGCGGCTTCCAAACACAGGGAGGACAGAACGCAGGCAGCGGCTATTCTTCTTCAAACTACGGAACGAATCAAAGCACTTCCTACAACGGCTTCCAGACACAGGGAGGACAGAACACAGACAGCGGCTATTCTTCTTCAAACTATGGAACGAATCAGAGCACTTCCTACAGCGGCTTCCAGACACAGGGAGGACAGAACACAGACAGCGGCTATTCTTCTTCAAACTATGGAACGAATCAAAACTCTTCCTACAAC
>CACYEJ010000210.1 GCA_902773395.1 uncultured Ruminococcus sp. | reverse complement strand
GCTTAGAGATATCGCTTTTAAGGAGCTGAATGCTCTTTCCCCTCTTTCCTTATCCAGTTTTGAAACATTTAGCCTTGAATACTATTCAGATATGCCCGACAGCAACGGTCATGTGCCACGGACAAGGCTTGAAAAAATCTATAACTACTGCAAAAATTATGCGGAAACCTTCAACGGCTGCAACAAGTCTATTCTTATGGCAGGCGGTACAGGCTTAGGAAAAACTCATCTTTCACTTGCGATTGCAAGACGTGTTATTGAAAGAGGATATGGCGTGATATACTGTTCAACACCCAACATACTTGCTGTATTGGAAAAAGAGCATTTCTCTCGTGACTCTGCTCGTCCAACCCTGCGTCATTTGGAGGAATGTGATTTGCTTATTTTAGATGATTTGGGAACGGAGTTTTCCACACATTTTACAACAACGAGTATTTATAATTTGATAAACACTCGTATGGCGAGGGAAAAAGCAACTATTATAAATACTAACTATTCTATGTATGAACTAAAAAAGAACTACACAGACCGCTTGATATCAAGAATTGGCGGTGAACATACTTACTTTGAATTCATCGGTCAGGACGTTAGACTTAAAAAACGCAAAAGAAACGAAGCTTAATCTCTTCTATATTTGAGTATTGTATAATTATACTCGAAAGCGTTAAGATTTAGCACTTATCTTTCTCAGACCGGCAATTCGCAAGCTCTTGCCTGTTTTTGTTTGAACCGGAAGTTTTTTATTTTGGGGGTTGCTTTTTTTGATCTAGCTCTATCATAGTGTGGATCAGTTTCGCTGAGGGTAGTTTATTTCTCTACGCTGATTTGTTTCGTCAGCGACGGGGCTCTGTCCTCAACCCGCAAATACCCCAAGGGCACTTCCTTCGGGGCGCCTTTGAAATAGTTTGATCAAAACTTTAATATGCTAGATTTTTTTAGATTTTGAGTATACTTAAGGGGGCGAACCATTATTATTTGGTTTACCCCCTAACTCTTTATCTATTATTTTCGCCAACACTATTCTGATAGCTGCCTATGGCTACAAGTACCACTGCCGCAATCCACAAAGCAATAACAAACAAATGCCCTATTGAGAATGATGCAACACATAATGCACGGCTTACTTCTGTACCCATTCCAAAGCTGGTTACAACACCGTTCTCCCATGAAACTGCCATATCGTCATAGTTTAGTTCCTTAATGCCAAACGAAAGCATAAGAGTTATCAGCCACAAAATGCCCTGCCCCACTACACAAAGCACTGATTTATTCTTTCGAAGAAATACCGCACCCAGAATCAATACGATATTTATTGCAAAAAATAACCATAGCCAAAAATAAGATACTTCTATTTTTACAAGAAACTTTTGATTTGATTTTATCATTTTATCTGCAATATTTAGACTGATTATTATTCCAATTATATTATAAAGCAATAAAGCGGCTAAACCTATAATTTTAGGCTTAGATATTTTATTGTTTGAATATACGTCAATCAATCCAGAATCTCTGCTCTCATCGTTATTATATTCGTAAGGCTCTTCAATATTATCGGGATATATGACTAGCTTCTCACCACACCTGCCACATATTTTGCCGTTCTCAAAAAATTCACTGCAATTCGGACAATATCCTCTGCTCATACTTTACCCCTTTCCATAAGAGATTTTAAAAACAACTATTCACATCAACGCTATATAATAATACCGTCGCAATGGTCAATCTCGTGCTGAATTATCTGTGCAGTCCAATCTGTAAATTTTCTTCGCTGCTTGTTAAAGCTTATATCCTCAAATTCAACTTCAATAGTCTTATAACGTGTCGTTGGACGTGTGCCGTCAAGAGACAGACAGCCCTCCTCTGTTTCGAATGGATGAGCCTTTTTTACTATTTTAGGATTCACCATTATCATATTCAAAATACCTACGTTTACAATTATGATTCGCTTTTTATAGCCTATCATATTTGCCGCCATTCCGACACAGGTTTCTCTGTTTGCTGTCAATGTATCCTGCAAATCCTTGATAATATTCATATCGGCTTTTGTGGCTTTTTCCGACTTCTGGCTTAAAAACATCATATCTCTTACTATTGGTTTTATCATTAATATTCTCCTTATGAAAAAATAGAATTGTCATTACATACATTTATTATACAATATTACGAAAAAATGTCAATACCGCACAAGAAAATTATTAAATCTTCCTGTACGGTATTATAATAAAAAATCATTATTTCCAGTTAAATGTTCCCGACATCAGTGTTGTCTTCTGTTCGGAAACGGTAAGAAGACCGCCGTCAACATGAGCAAGCTTTTCTGTACCGTCCTCCAGAACTATCTTACAGTCGCAAGGCTTTACCGATGTAATGAAAGGAATATGTCCTGCCAAAATCGCCAAATTTCCCTCACTGCCTCTAAGTGTGAGCATAGCCGCATCACCCTTGAACTTATCTCCGTCGGGACTGGATACAACAAGTTTGAACGTACTCATTATTTCTGTGCCTTTCTTGCCTTCTCGACAACATCGTCAATTGTTCCGGCAAAGAGGAACGCCGACTCAGGCAGATCATCGTGTTTACCCTCGATAATCTCCTCAAATCCACGGATAGTTTCGGAAAGTGGAACATACACACCTGTGATACCTGTAAATTTCTCCGATACATGGAACGGCTGCGACAGGAAACGCTGAATCTTTCTTGCTCTCTGAACAAGCAGCTTATCCTCATCGGAAAGCTCGTCCATACCCATAATGGCAATAATATCCATGAGTTCCTTGTATCTCTGTAGAATACGCTGAACCTCACGGGCAACCTTATAGTGCTTTTCACCGAGAATTTCAGGATTCAAGATACGGCTGGTTGACTCCAGCGGATCTACTGCCGGATAGATACCCTGCGACGCAATTCCTCTTGAAAGTACCGTTGTAGCGTCAAGGTGAGCGAAAGTAGTAGCCGGTGCCGGGTCGGTAAGGTCGTCGGCAGGAACATAAACAGCCTGAACTGATGTGATAGAACCTTTCTTTGTAGAGGTAATTCTCTCCTGCAAAGCACCCATTTCGTTTGCAAGGGTAGGCTGATAACCAACGGCTGACGGCATACGTCCGAGAAGTGCGGAAACCTCACTGCCCGCCTGAGTAAATCTATAGATATTGTCTACGAAAAGAAGAACGTCCTGTCCCTCTTCGTCACGGAAATACTCTGCCATTGTAAGACCTGAAAGAGCTACTCTCATTCTTGCTCCCGGCGGCTCGTTCATCTGTCCGTAAACAAGTGCAGTATTTCCGAGAACTCCGGATTCCTTCATCTCGTTGTAAAGATCGTTACCCTCTCTTGTACGCTCGCCTACACCTGTAAATACTGAGATACCGCCGTGCTGCTTAGCAATATTGTTGATAAGCTCCATAATAAGAACTGTCTTTCCAACGCCTGCGCCGCCGAAAAGTCCTATCTTACCACCCTTTGAATACGGGCAAATAAGGTCAATAACCTTAATACCAGTTTCGAGAATCTCGGTCGATGTGGAAAGCTCATCATAGCTCGGAGCTGTGCGGTGAATGTTCCAACGCTCACAATCCTTCGGCGGCTCACCGTTATCTACAATATCACCCAGAACATTGAATATTCTGCCAAGAGTTTCCTTTCCAACAGGAACGCTGATTGCCTTGCCTGTATCGGTAACAGGAGTACCTCTCTTCAAACCGTCCGTTGATGACATTGCAATACATCTTACTGTGTTATCTCCGATATGCTGAGCAACCTCAACAGTAAGTATCTTCTTATCATTGATCGGGATCGTCAAAGCATTATATATCGAGGGCAAATGACCCTCATCAAATCGCACGTCTACAACTGGTCCCATAACCTGTGCGACTGTGCCTTTTTTTGTATTAGCCAATATTTGCTCACTCCTTTATTATTCGCCGCTGCCCGCAACGATTTCTGTGATTTCCTGAGTGATCGCACCCTGTCTTGCTCTGTTATATTCCAGCTGCAAGCTGTCAATCATCGACTGCGCATTCTTTCCGGCAGAGTCCATTGCCATACGTCTTGCGGCAACCTCGCTGGCATAGCTTTCACGGATATATCCGATAAGCTTTCCGTTTACATATTCGGGAACTGCTTCGTTAAGAATCGTCAGCTCGTCCGGCTCAAATATAGTTCCGACGCTCTTTTTAGCTGTGTCAGAGCTAAGCGGAAGTATCCAGGAAATCCTCGCTTCCTGCGTCATAATGGAAACATACTTTGTGGAAATAACACCAAGCTTTGAAAATTTTCCCTCTGCAAAGTCCTTGCAAAGCTGAGCTGAAAGCTTTGCACCGTCCTCCAAAGAAAAATTCTCAGAAGAAGCGAAGCCCTCGCCAAAACGCTCACAAGCACGCTTTCCTATGGGAATAAACTCCGCACCCTCGAACTCTCGTGCAAGTCTAAAAACATTTGCGTTGTAGCCGCCGGCAAGTCCTCTATCGCCTGCAATAACAATAATTCTGGTTTTATCGCTGTCGTTGCCTTTGACAAAGGGACTTTTTTTGCACTCGCCGCAAGATGTAAGCAAATCAACAATGCCGCTTACCGCATTTGAATACTGACGGCTTTTGTTCATTGTTTCAGAAGCATGGCGGATTTTCGATGACGCAACAAGCCCCATTGCTTTTGTCAGATGAAGTGTGGAATCAACGCTTTTTATTCTTGTGCGAAGTGCTTTTGTATCTGCTCCCACAAAATCACCTCTTCATCTCTTCGAGCGTTGCTTTAAGCGACTCAATATCGCTGTCGTCAAAATAATTTTCCTCTATACGCTTGAGGAATTCTTGATTCTCATTCTGGAGCTTTTCATAAAGACGCTCCTCGTAATCGTGAACCTTATCTACAGGAACATCGTTCAGATATCCGTTGATAACAGCATAAACTATAGCAACCTGACAACCGACATGAACAGGTGAATTTCTATTCTGCTTCAAGACCTCAACTATTCTTTCGCCGAGGGCAAGACGCGCCTTTGTATCGGCATCAAGGTCACTTCCGAACTGAGCAAACGCTTGGAGTTCACGATACTGTGAATAGAGAAGTTTAAGCTCTCCGGCAACCTTTTTCATACCTTTAAGCTGTGCAGAACCACCTACACGGCTTACAGAAATACCAGGGTTAATAGCCGGCATAATTCCTGAATGGAAAAGCTCGGTTTCGAGGAAGATCTGACCGTCTGTTATAGAAATAACGTTTGTAGGAATATATGCAGAAACGTCGCCTGCCTGAGTTTCAATAATCGGCAATGCTGTGATAGAACCTCCGCCGTATTCCGGAGCAACGCACGCCGCACGCTCAAGAAGTCTTGAATGGAGATAGAAAACGTCACCCGGATAAGCTTCACGTCCCGGCGGTCTGCGTATAAGCAAAGAAAGTGCGCGGTACGCAACGGCATGCTTGCTCAAATCATCGTAGATAATAAGAACGTCCTTGCCCTGCTCTCTGAAATACTCAGCCATAGCACAACCTGTGTACGGGGCAATATACTGAATTGGGGCACTTTCGGCGGCAGATGCAGAAACAATAATTGTGTAATCCATTGCACCTGCTCGTGCAAGCTCGTTCGCAAGCTGTACAACGGAACTTGCTTTCTGACCGATCGCAACATAGATACAAATAACGTCTGAATTCTTCTGGTTGATAATCGTATCAATGGCAATCTCTGTTTTACCTGTCTGACGGTCACCGATAATAAGCTCACGCTG
>CACYEJ010000209.1 GCA_902773395.1 uncultured Ruminococcus sp. | reverse complement strand
CCATTCTTAAGCCTATCAAGTATTACTTTATATGAATCAAGCATGTTACTGTAGACATATTTTGAGTTGCGTACACGCTTGATATCTTCCTTTGTCTTTATCTCAATAAATGTTGCTTTGTTACGATTGAGCACCACTCCATAGGCAAACCAATTGTTATCTATTGCATATCTGTAGAGTTCGGCTGCAATTCCACCCGATGCACTCATCTTCCTGGTTTCAACGTCAAGACTCCAAGCTGCCAGTACTTGTGTCGTGTCGTGAAATTCTAGGTGGTTGTTGTTTGGACAAGTTTTTCGGCACAAGCCACAATTAATGCATTTTACTTTGTCTATTTTAGGGTAAGGCATATCAAGAGAATCCACAACCATGTCTATGCAGTGTTGGGGACATTTGTTGACGCATGCCATACATGCAGTGCATTGTTCTTTATCGCAAATTGTTTCCATTGTTCTTGCCTACAATTTTTAAACATTCACTAATATATTTTTTTGAAGATGAAGTTTCCTTTTCGATTAGGCAGTTGACTTGTTCGTAATTAATTTCGCTGTACATCACGTTTGTATCTGATGAAGTTACGAAGCGATTTTCTCAGCCGCAAGAATGAAGCAGAGAGGTAATACGTTCCGTTTCAACGTCAGAATGGAAACAGAACAATTTATTGAAAATGATGGAAAAAACACAACCGTGAAAAGAGGAAGTAACTACATAGGAAGCATGCTTAAATAAGGATAGGAATTCAAGTGGACCTGCAGTATCAAAGATGTCTTGAGAACTAACTTTTGATACGAGAGCAGTTAATTGAATAACTCTCATATTTCTTTCTTTACTTATTTTCTCTGCCAAGTCGTTACATATATCAGACCGTTCTAAATTGTAACACAATACATAATCACCCTTTACTTTTTCCCGGGATGCTAATAGATTCCAACTATTCTGGGATAATAACATTGTGGGATCTACTGCTATCTGTATATTCTCGAATCCCCACTCTTCAAGTTTTTTTTTCAGGGGCCTTTCTCTTACGGAAATCTTATCAAATTGAGTTAGATATTTTTTACATTGTTTTTCTGTGGCTTCATCATCAATAACATTACCCATACTTGAGGCGTATGAGAACCTATATTTTGCAGCGATATTATCTGCCCCCCAATAAGTTGAATCAAATCCGGAGTAATGTGTATTGAGGTTCCATCTGTTCCAGATGGTGTCACTTCCATAAAAAACAACGTCATATTTCGCTCCGGGTTCAACTGTTCTCATGGTCTTCTTACGGAATTTATTAAAGTTGTATTTTCGCCTGCAATTTCTTAATAAAATAGATGGGAAGAAACATAAATATTTAACTTTCCCCCTGATCCCCTGATAATGAAAGTAATTATTGTCCCAACACCACAATTTATAGACATCCGCATGATGTTGAGGCCAATAATCAATATTACCTGCATTATATCCCTGTTCGTAAAGATATTGACACAATGCGTATGCTTGTAATACAGCACCGTAATTGTCGGCCTTGTGGTATGTTAATGTTCCTATTGTCATTACTGCTCGTCTATAAAGATATAACCTGTATTCTTATTGGTCAGTTCAGCCCCAGTATAATCGCTAATTTTGTCTCTTTTAATTAAAGTAGCTAAGTTTGGTATAATAGCAAGATATTCAATATTGCGCTGTGTTATATCTATTTTTAGGCGGTATTCTCCATTCGTCAAAAAGCTTGGAATGACTATTGACTCTTCAATCAAGAATTTCCCAGCTTCAAATTTATAGATACGTCCTGAAGAGTTTGTTGGAACGTATGAGGCAATAAGAATTGAGTTTACGTCATAAATTTGAGCAATAAACTCAACATTCATCGGAATATCAATTGTTCCTGATATTGATATATGTACTTTGTTGCCATTTTCGTCAAGATATATCTTCCGAGGGCAGGCTTCGTTTACTATTACGCTCTCAATATGAAAAAGTTTACTTTTGGCTTCGACGTCTTTACGTATTTCAAAGCTACTTTCCCCTGAAAACTCTTTATGTAGATAGCGATTAACGCAATCCTCTGCAGATCCCATATGTGCAATCATACCGTTCTCAAGTACAATTCCTGTTGTGCATAGTGTCTTCACGGCT
>CACYEJ010000208.1 GCA_902773395.1 uncultured Ruminococcus sp. | reverse complement strand
TATGCGGGTGTGGTGGAATTGGCAGACACGCCAGATTTAGGTTCTGGTGGTTACCCCGTGCAGGTTCAAGTCCTGTCACCCGCACCAAGAAAAGTTCCTCATTATGTATGAGGGACTTTCTTGTTTAATAATATTTTCATTTGTTTTAATTGTGCGATAATTAATCAAAAAATAAAACAGATTGTGATAGGATTTATGAACATATATTATTAACAAATTATATAAATATATTGAAAATCTAGCTCCAATGTGTTAAAATAAATATTGTAAAGTATGTCAAATTTTGCAATAATTTTTGACAAAGCAAAGGAGAAAAGAAAAATGAAAAGATTTATAAAGAATATATTAATGCTTCTAAGCTTTATAATTGCGGTGATGATAATTCCGCTTCAAGCCTATGCAGCGGAATCAGGGGTTGTCAACACGGGTGACGGAAGAATATACCTTGCTGTTGGCGTGCTTATTGCTGCAATTATTGTAGCAGTTATTATGGTATTGCTGAAGAAAAAATAAAATAGCCAATAAATATTTAATGCCCGATTTACATTTTATTGTAGATTGGGTGTTTTTATTTTACATAATTACCGGACTTTTGCAAATGATAATCATATCATAAACTAGACGGTGGTAAAATGGAAATAAGAACAGACTTAGCACTTGAAGCAAGAGAACTTGTTACAGATAATATTGAAGGCTTAGATATAGATACTAAATTTGCCGAAAAGATGAAAATTACAAAAATGAAAATTTCCACACAGCAAGCAGCTAACTCCTTAGGCAAGGAAAAGGGAACTTACATTACCTGTGAATTCAAAGCATTGACAGATGATTTTACAGCAGCAGATAAGCGGCTTGTAAGTATAGGTGAACAGCTTCGTGAACTTCTGCCTGAAAGCGGCAATGTGCTTGTTGTGGGAATAGGCAACCACAACATAACTCCCGATGCACTCGGTCCTAAGGCTGCTTCAAAGGTACTTGCAACGAGGCATATTATGGGTACAGTGGCAAGCTCTCTAGGACTGGAGAGGTTAAGAAGTGTGTGCGTGGTATCTCCCGGAGTTCTAGGTCAAACGGGAATTGAGGTAGGGGAGCTTGTGAGCGGTATTGTAGATAATGCTGATATTGACTGTGTGATTGCAATAGATTCTCTTGCTTCACGAAAGCTAAAACGTCTTGGCTGTACAGTGCAGATTTCTGATACAGGCATTGCACCCGGTGCAGGTGTTGGTAATCATAGAAATGTTATAAATAAATCAACAATGGGCGTTCCGGTCATAAGCGTTGGAGTGCCGACAGTTGTAGATGCCGCCACTCTTGCAGCGGATTTAATGTCACCAAATGACGAAGAGGAGAATGAAAAGCTTAGAAAAAAGCTGCTTCCAAACGGTATGGTTGTCACACCAAGAGAGATTGACTTATTGGTAGAGCGAGCTTCTCTTTTAATAGGAATGTCAATTAATATTGCCTTGCATCAGGATTTTTCGGCAGAGGATTTGTTTTCTCTTGTTTAATTACGTGTGTACTACAGAAAAATCCCCTCTCAAATATGCTTTGAGAGGGGAGAGAATTATTATAAATTAAATGCGTTATTATGCGTTGGGATCAAAATTAGTAAACGTGCTGTTGTCGCCGTTTCTCAATTCGATACCATTGTAGCCTTCTTTAATTTCACCTACATTCCATTTATTATGAACTGTGGTGTTTTCTGTTATTGCAGGTACATCATAGTTTGTTCTGTATACAGATATATTTTTCCAACCTGCCGGAAGATCTACATAAGCATACTTGGAGCTGTCATCAGTCGGAGATTCTTTCTTAGTTTCAATTGCTTCATTAGTTTCGTTGTTTACAAGCCAAAGCTTAGCACCGTAATCAAAGATCCAGCCGGCTTTATTAATCAGATAAATTGTATTCTCTGATTTGTCCTTGTTTTCATCAACAAATACGAAAGTATTATTTACTTTTGAATCCTTGTCTTTGAGATTTACAGAAGCTCTGAGAATATACAATGAGTCCTTAGCAGTGATTTTATTGTCACCGTCAACATCTGCCTTTGCTTTCTGAGCAGCATCAAATTTCTCCAATCCTACAGAAGCTCTCAAAACTAAGAGCGAGTCTACAGAATTAATAACTCCTGTGTTGTCAACGTCACCGTATGTGAGTACAGTTGCGTTGTCACGGCAATAGAATTTATCATTGCTGTAAATCATATTGTTTTCGGTAATAAGGAGATTACCTGTCTGATTTCCGGCACCGTCTGTGTAGATAACATTAGCCTCGCCGATGTTTAAGCCTTTCGGAAGTTCGTAGAAGTAAATACCCTCTTCCTCGTTGTAATCCATAGGAACACCTGGCCAAGCACCATTAGTTGTTGTGTTGATAATGTTGCCGCTGCTGTCCTTCTCCTCGTAGAATACATATACTAAAGCATTCTTCCACAATCTTGTAACCTTATTGCTGCCCTTGTCAAAGTAAATGAAATTGCCTGTGTGTTCAACCTGTAACTTTGTATATGTCTGAGTAACTTCGGTTGTCTTAGTACCGTCTGTAGCGGTAACCTTTACTGTGATGTCACCAGACTCAATGTCCTCACCAAGCTTAACAGAAGCACTATTCTCAAATGAAACAGGAGCTGCATTATTAATGCTGTAAGTACCTGATTTTGCATTTTCAAGTGTAATTGTAAGGTTCAAAGTATCAGTCTTGAAGCTTGTCTTGTCAAGAACAGAGAAGTTAGCTCTTGGAGTTGTAGCTGCACCCTCGTAGAGTACTACGATACCGGTATCGCCTGCTTTACCAGTGAGCTTGCCGCTCTTAACAGTGAAGCTGCTGCCGGAAACAGTGTCTGTGTAAGTGCCGTCTTTCAAGCCTTTTGTTGTAACGGAGATATCATTGCTTGAGCCGAGATTAACAAGAACTATACCGCTGTCGCCTCTCTGAACAGCCACAACGTCGCCGTCGTTATAAATAGAATCTGCTACGCCGATAAACTTATTATGAAATTTGTTTACCTCGCTTACAGCAGTACTCTTCCATGCGGTATCTCCCATTTGATCCATAAGCAGACCCGGACGTGCAAAGTACAGCGACTTTGATTCGCTTCTCGAAGCAACTATAGCCCAAGTCTTTGCGATATCCTCATTGGGTACGCTTGCTGTGTTGGAAATGCCTGCCGAACCGGAATCGCCCATGTATGTATCGTGAGATTCTGCCCATAATACGTAATCGGACGGAGAACCGTTCTTCGAGCTGTAGTTGTATGACTGTGCCTCAACTACCTTATCTGCTTTCTTTGAAAGTACCTGAACAAGAGTAGCGTCACCGGTTTTGTTGTCTGTTACGTCAAGATACTTAGTGTAAGAGTTTGTATCTCTGCCGTCGCCGGGAGTGTTCAGAATCTCACCGTAGCAGTAAAGCTCCACACCTTTATTTTGTGCATATTGGGTTGCAGTATTAATTACATTTGGCCAGAAGTTGGATTTATAATCGCCGTCATCTGGAGTTTCAATATGCTTTGCAGCATCAAAACGGAATCCGTCAACGCCGCAGTCAATACATTCCTCCAACAGGGAAATTACTCTTTGCTGAACAAATTCATCTCCTGTGTTAAGATCGGGCAGCTTACTGAGCTTACCCTGTACAATACCCTGAAGATTGCCGTCGCCGCTTACGTCTTTACCGTACTGATGAAAATACTTAGCATAATCGCTGTATATTTCCGGCTCGTATTCCTGAACCTCGTCGGCAACTGTATTCGGTCTGGAACCTAAAGCCATGTGATTAGATACGATATCGCAAATAATCTTGATACCGTACTTGTCTGCTTCGTTACAAAGCTCGGTAAGCTCTGTCTTAGTACCCAGCCAACTGTTCTTTGTAGCTACAGAAAAGCTAAGCGGCTGATAAAGCTTCCACCATTGATTGTTGGTGTCATTCCAGTTTTCGCCGTAATCCTTCGGAGCCTGTACAGGTGATGTTTGTACAGACGTGTAGCCTGCCGCAGCGATTGCCGGCAGATTATCCTTAATCGTATTAAATGACCAGTCGAAAGCATGAAGAATAACACCGTCAGATGTTTTCTCAGCAAGACCATAATCTGTGTCCGTATTTGCTGCTGATGCGTTCAAAACAGCAGTTGTAGCTGGTGAGCATATCAGAGCAGCACACAAAACGGCACTTAAAAACTTCTTAGTCATAATATCCTCCTTAAAAAAATTGATGTTTATGCAATTACTATTATACATTTTTTTTTAGATTTTTTCATTAATATTTTTAATGAATTTTTTAGGATTTTTTTGTTTATTATTAACAAGACAAATGATGATTCCCAAAATTGAATTTAAGCTTTTTATTTTTTAATTAATGTCTTAAATCAAATTTTACAGCAATAAATAAAAAAATCGTAATTACTATTGACAAATTATGAAAATAGGTTTAAGCTATTAATAGTGATTGCAATTCATCGGTAGGTAAGGCTACCATAGGGATACGGGTTGCTGCCGCAAAGTAGTGGAGACACTATTCGTAGGCCAACAGGT
>CACYEJ010000207.1 GCA_902773395.1 uncultured Ruminococcus sp. | reverse complement strand
GATATTTAATTGCTGATTAATTTATTTACTGTTTCTATCATACCACTATTTTTATACAAAATCAATAAATTTTTAGCAGTTGTATATTCACTCTGAAAGATAGAGTAAAAATTATATACAACTGCACAATTTTTAGCTGATTTATTTATAACATTTTCCTTATTGACATTATTATACAAACGGTGTAAAATTACACTAAAGGATAAAATTTACACTTGTATTTAGAATGGCGGTGAGAGTTTGGATAGAGATGAATTTATTAAAATATGTAACGTGAAGCTCAAACTTGTGCGGACGGAGTACTCCTTTAGTCAGGAGAAAATGGCACTGATGCTGGGAATCTCTAAGAAAACTCTTGTCGAGATTGAAAAGGGACGTTCTTCTCTTGGTTGGTCAGGAAGTGTAGTTTTATGTGCGGTGTTTAGCGACAGCCAAATTTTGAATGATACATTTTCGCAAAATCCAATTGATGTATTCAGAAGCATTGCATTTGAGAATTCCGAGCCTAATTACCGTCAGGCTAATTCTTATCGTATATGGTGGCAGCCTGTTATCGAGAAAGATAATTATTTGATAGAACAAAATATAGTATCTCAGCATTATCGGCTGCTTACAAAGGATAATATGATTATTGCTTCGTCATTCAATATTGAGGATTTAAAAAGGCTTATGAATAAGTAAAAGGAGGCAGCTTATGGAATTTATAGTAGTATTGGCATTTGTCATACTGTTTATCATGCTTATTAAGTCAAGACGTGAAATTTCTGATTTGAAAAATAGAATTAATTTTCTTGACGGAAAAGTTCGTGATTTATATGATAAAGCGTTTTACAATTATGAACAGATAAAAGCTATTAAAAATGGAGATGTACCGGAAGAAGCTGTAAAAGAATCTCCTAATGAAAGTATGTCTGTTCCGCCTGTACAGAATGGTTTTAATCCTTATCGTGCGAATCAAAATTCTCCTGCTTATAATTGGAATGTTCCACCTGTGCAGAGCGTTTTTGGACAGAATATTCCGCAAACTCAACCCCCTGCTGCGGCTGCTGTAAACGCGCCAGATGTTCAAACTCCTGCGGCTATAAATCGACCCAACTTCCAACGTCCTGTGCAGCCGTCAAATTCAAGAACTGCCGATGCTGCAAATAAGTTTAAATCATTTGAAAATTGGCTTGGCACAAGGCTGTTTAATGTTGTCGCTTCGCTTATGATTTTTATAGGTCTTGTAATGTTCTGTACACTAGGCTATGAGTATATTACAGACACAATGAAAATGGCTGCGATGTTCTTAGTAAGCGGCAGCTTCATCGCTTTGGGAGCGTTCTTTTCACGTCAGAATAAATCTGTCTTTTCGCTGGGCTTGACGGGCTGCGGATTCGGCGCGTTTTTTATTTCGATACTGTTATCTCATGTATACTTTAATGCGCTGCCTGATATCGCTGCGTTTGGATTGCTTCTTCTATGGTCAATGCTTGCGCTGTTTATGTCTAAAAAGCTTGATTCTGTAATGCTGAGCGTTACGGCTCATATGGGTACTGCTGTATCAATCTGCTTTGCTTTTTCGCTGGGTTTCTCGGCAGAAAGAATTATTCTTCCTGTTATATATCAAATGGCGTCAATTGCCGTTATTATTATCGGAAATATTTTCTTCTGTAGGAAAACGTATCGTTTCGGATTGTTCATGTCTGAAGCGTTGCTGGTGTACACATCTATCGTAATGTGCGCAGCATTTGAGCCAAGTTCGGTAATGCCCGAAAAGATTTCCCCTGTATTTACTACGGTAATATTTGCCGTTCAGTTTTTGACAATATCGTTTGTTTCGTATTTGATTGCAATTTCTACTGCGGCGCTCAAAACAGAAAAAGCTGCGTATAAAAATATTGACGATATAATGCTTATGGCACATATCTTGAATAAAGTATTGTGGACAGCAGGTATTATTTCTTCAGTGGGAGTTGCGGCAGGCTTTACTCTAAAAAACGTTTTTGGTATAGAAAGTATGCTTATTCCTACTCTGGCTGTTTGTACGGCAGCTTTGTGTCATTTGTTCGTGACGCTGTTTATGAGTGAGAAGCTTAATTTCAACGAAACACTTTCAAAACTCTCAGTGTGGTTTATCTCGGTTGTGGTTATGCTTGCGCTGTTTATTCAGAGTGCAGACAGAGAATTGCTCCACGGTGTGCCGTTTTTGTGCGTATACATCGGCTTGATTATGCTGATAATTCATATTACGAAGAACAGAAAATTGAATCATCTTGCAGCATTTTTGATTGGCTGCGAAATGACTTACATGGCGCTGTACGGATATTTTGCTGTAGAAAATGTTGTTATCAGTATAATATATATGGTGATTGTTGGATTGGTGGCGCTTCTTCATTGGTTTATGCAGAGCGGCGCTAGCAGAGAAAGACGCTTCACTTTCTTTAAGATGACAGAATATCTTTGGCTGAGCGTATCAATTATTCCTATTAATGTCAGTGAGTTCAGCGATATTTCATTTCCGCTGATTCTGAGCGAATTCGCGCTGATGAATATTATCACGTATCTTTGCAAATACGGCAGAGAACACGAACCTGAACTGAGAATTGCTGTAAAAATAGAGTCATTAACTACGATATACGTAAGCTTGATTGCACTTATGTTTAATCAGTCGGGCAGTCTGGGTGATGTTACCGCAATTAAGATTGTGTTTATAATACTTGCGGCAGGATTGACCGGACTTTATATAAAGGATTTTGCAGTGTCAAACAGTACGGCTTTGCAGGTGCTTTCAGCGGCAACATTATCCGGATTTGTGACGGCGGTTTGCGTAGGATTTTATGCTAGCAATAAATTTGCAGATTTGTATGTATCTGTTTTGCATTGTAAGCCGTTCTTCTTTATTTCGGCTGTAATGCTGTCATTGATTTATTATCTGAATAAAAATCACAATTTAAGAGCATTTACATGGACAGCGCTTGGCATTGACGCATTTCTGATGCTTTTCTTTGGGTATCGTCAGATTTTCAGAGAATTCTCATATGATACAGTTTTACATATTATCTCGATAGCAATCTGTACGGCACACGCTGTATTTGTAGGATTAATCCTGTATTATACATGGTCTGTTAAAGAGGAGCATAAGAGAGAATCATCTCTTACTATTGTAAAGGTGGTTGAATATTTCTGGATTAATTTTTCTGTATTTTCAATAAGCTTGGGTATTGCAGCGAGAACATCATTATTTACAGATGACCTAACGTTTGCACTTATCGCATTGATAAATGTTATTATAATTCTTTCGGGCTATAGAAAGAGCAGTAATAAATTGAATAATATTATAAATGTTTCCGTGAATATTTTAATATATATGTGCATTGTAATTATGTCGCATAAATACAATCTTGTTCTTCATGATAATCCTGAAATGAAATTATACGTAATAAGATATACAATAAGATTTGCATTGATACTATTGACTTTGGGATTATTCTATCTCACTTCAAGAGAATTTATCAAGTCTAAATCTGTAATGCTTCAGGCATATATAGGCTTTACGGCAACACTGCTGGTACATTCGGCTTGCAGAGGAATGTCTGATATGTTCACCATTCAGTATATTTTCAGCATAGTTACAATGATAACGGCACTGATTTGTATTGTTGCAGGATTTGCGGCAAATGCAAAGGGCTTGAGAGTGTATGGTCTGATTGTGGTTATGCTTTGTGTAATCAAGCTGGTGACATTCGATATAGGAGAAGCGGACTCGCTGTCGAGAGTAGCTGCGTTTGTAGTTGGCGGAATTGTCTGCTTTGTTATCAGCGGTATTTACAATAAGGTTGAGAGTAAATTTAATAGCGAAGAAATTACTTCAAGTCAGAATGAATATGCTGCGGTGGAATCTGAAAGTAATGAGTAATAGTTTAACAGTAAAATAGAATAAATTTTTATAGGCAAGGCTGATTTTTAAGTTTGGTCTTGCCTTGTTCTTTTGAAAAAATTAATTGTAAAAACTGTAGATATGTGTTATACTTGTAGGCGTTAAGATTTAGCACTTATCTTTCTCAGACCGGCAATTCGCAAGCTCTTGCCTGTTTTTGTTTGAACCGGAAG
>CACYEJ010000206.1 GCA_902773395.1 uncultured Ruminococcus sp. | reverse complement strand
TGAAAAAGTTTGATCAAAACTTTAATATGCTGGATCTTTAAGATTTTAAGTATAACTTTACCGCCTGCGTCAAAATTTGTCCCTAAAGGGTACACATACACACCAAAGGAGAATATATGACTAAATTGTATTTGGCAATACCATGCTATAATGAAGAAGAGGTTTTGCCGGACACCGCCAAAAAGCTAAAGGAAAAATACAAACAGCTTATGGCGGATAATAAAATTACTAAGGACAGCAAAATAGTTTTTATAGATGACGGCTCAAAGGATAAAACATGGCAGATAATTAAAAAGCTGCATAAGAGCAACAGCATTTTTTCCGGCATTAAGCTTAGCTGCAACCGTGGACATCAAAATGCTCTGCTGTGCGGATTGATTACACTAAAGGATTACGCCGATGCTGTAATCTCGATTGACGCCGATTTGCAGGACGATATTAACGCCTTTGATGCGATGCTTGACCGCTTTGAGCAGGGGTGCGATATTGTTTACGGGGTGCGTTCAAAGCGTGATACAGACACATTCTTTAAGCGGTTTACAGCGGAATCCTTTTACAAAATTCTAAATAGCATGGGCGCAAAGGTTGTGTTTAATCATGCGGATTTCCGTCTGATGAGCAAACGGGCGCTTGAATATCTGTCTGAGTATCATGAAACAAACGTCTTTTTAAGAGGGCTTGTGCCGATGATTGGCTTGCAGTCTGATATTGTTGAGTACGAACGAAGCGAACGCCTTGCCGGAGAAAGCAAGTATCCGCTGAAAAAAATGCTTGCCCTTGCGTGGGAGGGCATTACATCGCTGAGTATTCAGCCAATCAGATTTGTTACTACAACGGGAATTATTGTATTTGTACTTAGTATTGCTATGCTGATTTACTTTTTGTATAGATATTTTACCGGAGCAACTGTGCTCGGCTGGGCTAGTCTAGCTGTATCAATATGGGCGATTGGGGGATTACAGCTTTTGGCAATCGGAATTGTAGGAGAGTATATAGGTAAAATTTATCTTGAAGTAAAAAAACGCCCACGCTACATTGTGGACGAATTTCTGAATAATGATCGGCTGCCAACAACAGACGAAAATAAGTCGGGACGTTCCGACAGGCAGAAGCGGAATTAATGAATGCCACGCTTACGATTTACAATAATTTTTAAGTTGGGTGACTCTGCCGCCTGCGTCAACATCTGAATATTGATTGTACGCAGCATACGAAAAATTAAGCTAGGCACGTTAAAAATGCCTAGCTTGTTTTGTGATGTTTAAAAATTTGAAAAATTATTTTTTATTTTTCTTATAAATAATCATCAAGCCTTTCAGCAGAAGCTGTTCGTCAATGATGATATCTCTCTTGCAATGTGGAATAATTTTATTTGCAAGACCGCCTGTTGAAACGATTGTGCATTTTTCGCCTAAGGTTTCTTCTATCCGCTCCGTTACACCGTCAATTCCGGCAGCGGAATAATAAATGATACCGCTCTTCATACATTCAACGGTATTTGCACCGATAACTTTTTTTGGTGCTTCCAGACCAATTTTCGGAAGCTGAGATGTTCGTTGTGTGAGTGAATCAAGCGATACTCTCAGTCCGGGGATAATCATGCCGCCGAGGTAATTTTTATTTTTGTCGATAACTGAAACTGTAGTAGCTGTACCCATATCAATAATGATAAGGGGCACGGGGTAGAGGTTTATGCCGGCAACTGCATCTGCAACTCTGTCACTGCCAAGCTGAGCCGGATTGTCAAGCATTATTTTAAGTCCTGTTTTTATGCCCGGTCCTACTGTCATTACTTCGGTATCGGTGAGCCGTTCAAGAGCCGCTTTGACTGTTTGTGTAACGCTCGGTACAACCGAAGATATTATACAACCCTCAATATCGCCTACACTTGTATTATTGATTTCAAAGATATTTTTAATTGATATTACATACTCCAAAGCAGTATACTGCATATTGGTGGAGAGTCTTTCTATGAAGAGTACCTTTTCTCCCTCGAAGCTGCCTATCACAATATTGGAATTTCCGATGTCAACTGCTAAAATCATATTCTTTCTCATTTCTGTCAATTAATTAAAACGGCATTTTAGCCATACAAATTCACATACTATTTAGTATGTGAACATTATAACATAAATTTTTTAAAATGTATAGCATTATTAAAAAAAATTTGGTAAAATATATTTTGAGAGAGAATGGCACAAATTATAATAAAAAATAAAGGAAGTTCAATTATGCTTAAAAATAAAACAATAGTCCTTGCGGTGAGCGGAAGTATTGCCGCTTATAAAATTGCAAATCTCGCAAGAATGTGTAAAAAGCTTGGTGCTGATGTACAGGTTTTGATGACCCGTAATGCAGCGAATTTTATAAATCCTATTACCTTTGAAAGTCTTACCGGAAATAAATGTCTTGTTGATACGTTCGACAGAAATTTCAAATACAGCGTTGAACACGTGGCGCTTGCAAAGAAAGCTGATGTTGTAATGCTTGCGCCTGCCAGTGCAAACGTAATAGGCAAAATCGCTAACGGAATCGCCGATGATATGCTCACAACTACCATAATGGCGTGTCCGTGCAAGAAAATCGTTTCTCCGGCTATGAATCATAATATGTATCATAACCCCATAGTTCAGGACAATATCCGCAAGCTCGCCTATTTTGGATATGAGATTGTGCAGCCTGATAACGGTATGCTTGCCAATGGTGATATCGGTGACGGCAGAATGCCCGATGAAAATGTTCTGCTTCAATATATTTTAAAAGAGTGTGCGTTTGAGAAAGATTTAATAGGTGAGAAAATTCTTGTCACTGCCGGAGCAACCAGAGAGCCTATTGACCCGGTACGATTTATTACTAATCATTCTACCGGAAAAATGGGTTATGCTATTGCCGAAAATGCAGTTAGGCGTGGCGCGGAGGTTACTCTTGTAACGGCTCATACGGAGATTGAACCGCCGATGTTTGTAAATCTTGTAAAGGTGACTACGGCTCAGGAAATGTACGATGAGGTTACATCACGCTTTGAGGAAAGCACGATTGTTGTAAAGGCGGCGGCAGTTGCGGATTACCGCCCAAAAACTGTTGCAGATAATAAGCTGAAAAAATCCGAGGGGGATTTGTCGATTGAGCTTGAAAGAACTGCCGATATTATTGCAGAGCTTGGCAGACGAAAGAAGCATCAGTTTCTATGCGGCTTCTCAATGGAAACGGAGAATCTTCTGGAGAATTCAAGAGGAAAGCTTATAAAGAAAAATCTTGATATGATTATCGCCAACAATCTGAAAACAAAGGGTGCAGGCTTTGGCACTGATACAAATGTCGTCACGCTGATTACCGCAAATGATATTAAGGAGTTTGATATAATGAGCAAGCAGGAGGTTGCAAGGGCGATTTTTGACGAGATAATTAAAATAAAATCCGCTCGGCAGCAGCATTAAAAAACTTTAAAACTACTTATTATTGCAAAATTCTTGAAAATGTGGTATTATATAATAAACATATGGAGTTAGTATGTTTTAATAATGTAAAAGGAAAGAAGAAACATGAAGATTATAGATTTAATCAAAAGCGAAAAACCCACCTTGTCAATGGAGGTTTTTCCGCCAAAAACAAGCGATAAGTTCGAAAGCATTAAACACGCTACAGAACAGATTGCCGCTTTGAAACCCGACTTTATGAGCGTAACCTACGGCGCAGGCGGCGGCACGTCTGATTTTACAGCAGATATCGCCGCTAATATTCAGAAAAATTACGGCGTTCCTACCCTTGCTCATCTTACGTGCGTGAGTTCGGATAAGGAGAAAATTGATTCTGTTGTGAAAAATTTGCAGTCTAAGGGTATCGAAAATATCCTTGCTCTCAGAGGAGATATTCCTGAGGGCTTCGACAGAACAAAGTGCAAGTATCACTATGCAAGCGAACTTATTGATGAGATAAAAATTCACGGCGATTTTTGCATAGGCGGCGCGTGCTATCCCGAAACTCACCCTGAAAGCGAGAACTCCAGAGAGGATATCGCTAATCTCAAAATTAAGGTAGATAAGGGCTGCGAGTTCCTCACAACTCAGATGTTCTTTGACAATAATATTCTGTACAACTTTTTGTACAGAGTCCGTGAGGCAGGTATAAGAGTGCCTGTTGTTGCCGGTATTATGCCTGTTACGAATGCGGCTCAGATTAAGAGAATTATGTCTATTTCACAGTCGGCTCTTCCTCAGAGATTTGTAAGAATTGTTGACCGCTACGGCGATAATCCCGAAGCTATGAAGCAGGCTGGAATCGCATTTGCTACCGAGCAGATAATTGATCTCTATGCAAATGGAATTAATGCCGTACATATTTACACGATGAATAAACCTGAGGTTGCAAAAGCTATTATGGATAACATTTCGTATATCATAAAATGAGCCTATGAAAAATTCTGATTTTACAGTTGAACTGAGAATTGCGCAAAAGGGTGAGGTGCAGACAGTACGAGATGAGGCTGTACGCTACCTCGGATATAGGAAAATAACTCCTGATGAAAATATTATGCGAATGATAGAGGAATGTGAGCAGGAGCTTCTGAATGTTGTACAGGCTAGATATTGCTGTGTTCGAACATCTGTAGAATTCGTTAGGGAAAATGTCGTTGATATCGGCTTTGGCGATGTTCAAAGTCATGATTTGTACAACCACCTTAAAGGCTGCCACAGCGTGATACTTTTCGCCGCTACTATCGGTATCGGGGTTGATAGGCTTATCGCTAAGTACAACAGGATTAATGCCGCTAAAGGTGTTGTTTTAGACGCCCTCGGCTCGTCCGCTATAGAGTACTGGTGCGACAAGGCGGAGCTGGAGCTTACGAAAAACGATGAGAAGCACTGCGCAAGGTTCAGCGCCGGATATGGAGATTTTTCGCTTGAATATCAGAGGGACTTTGTAAGCTGCCTTGACGTTGCAAGAAAGCTTGGAATCACGCTTTCGGACTCTCTTCTGATGACGCCGACAAAATCTGTTACGGCGGTAATAGGAATAGGCGCTGAGTCGAGAACCTGCGGTAATAAGTGTATGAGCTGCGATAATCGTAATTGTATTTATAGGAGCTGAATGTATGAATATTTTAGATAAAATAAAATCTTCCATAACATACTTTGACGGGGGAATGGGGACGCTGCTGCAAGAGCAGGGATTAGCGCCCGGCGAGCTGCCGGAGCTTTGGAATATCTCTCACAGAGATGTGATTATCAATATCCATAAAGCTTATTTCGAAAGCGGCTGCAATATTATTTCAACAAATACATTTGGTGCAAATCGTTTGAAATTTGATAATCTGGAGGAGATTATCACTGCTGCCGTTGATAACGCTAAAGAAGCAAAAAAGCATTTTGACGGCGAACGCTACATTGCGTATGATATCGGCTCTCTTGGCAAGATGCTAAAGCCGCTGGGAGATCTGGATTTTGAGGACGCTGTGTCACTCTTTGCGGACGGTATCAAAATTGCCGATAAGTGCGGCGTTGATTTGATTTTGATTGAAACCATGAACGACTCGTATGAAACAAAAGCGGCTGTGCTTGCGGCAAAGGAAAACAGCAGTCTGCCGGTGTTCGTTACGTGCGTTTACGATGAGAACGCAAAGCTTATGACGGGCGCAGACCCGGCGGCAATGGTGGCTATGCTTGAAGGACTTCGTGTTGACGCTTTGGGTATGAATTGTTCGCTTGGTCCTGAACAAATGGTCAAAATTGTTCCTAAGCTTGTGCAGGAGGCGAGCATTCCGGTAATTGTTAATCCTAATGCCGGATTGCCAAAGAGTGTTGGAGGAAAAACGGTTTACGATGTAGACGCTGAGCAGTTCTCTGATTATATGGCGCAGATAGTCAAAGCAGGAGCTACAATCATTGGAGGCTGCTGCGGCACAACGCCTGAGTTTATCAGAAAGACAATTGAAAAAACAAAGAATATTCCGTTTAAGCCAATCAACAAAAAACATCAGACGGTTGTTTCCTCGTATACTCACGCTGTGAAAATTGGTGATGTTCCGATTCTGATTGGAGAGAGAATTAACCCTACAGGTAAGTCAAAGTTTAAAGCTGCGCTGAGAGAAAATAATCTTGATTATATTTTGAATGAGGGTATCACTCAGCAGGACGCCGGAGCGGATATTCTCGATGTTAATGTTGGTCTTCCGGAGATTGACGAGGTTCAGATGATGATAAATGTCGTTACGGAGCTACAGGCTGTAAGCGATTTGCCTTTGCAGCTCGATACGGTAGACCCTATCGCTATGGAGAAATCTATGCGAATTTATAACGGCAAGCCGCTTGTAAACTCTGTAAACGGCAAACAGGAGAGCATGGACGCAATTTTTCCGCTTGTCAAAAAGTACGGCGGCACAGTTATTGCATTGACTATCGGTAAAAAAGGAATTCCAAATACAGCCGAGGGACGCTTTGAAATTGCAAAGGAAATCATTGAAGAGGCTGAAAAATACGGTATTGACAGATGCGATATTATTGTTGACCCTCTTGCTATGACAATTTCTTCCGATACGAACAGCGCTAATGTTACGCTTGAAAGCATTAGGCTGATTGAAGAACGGCTTGGTGTGCATACGAGTCTTGGTATTTCAAATATCTCGTTTGGTCTGCCGAACAGAGATTTTGTTACATCAACATTTTATGCGATTGCATTGCAGAACGGTCTTGACTGCGCTATAATGAATCCTTTCTCATTTGAGATGATGAAGGTTTATCATAGCTTTAAGGCTCTCAGAAATATGGACGAAAACTGTGTTGGCTACATTAATTATGCTTCGAACATTACGGCTCAGACTACCTCGGCAAGCAGCGCCCAGACTGCCGCCGGTACTGCCGACAGCAGCGACCCGTTGAAGCACGCTATAATAAAAGGCTTGAAGGAGAAAGCCGGTTTGATTGCAGCGGAGCTTACAAAGGATAATGATCCGCTTGTGATTGTAAATGAGCAGATAATTCCGGCTCTTGATACAGTTGGTAAGGGCTTTGAGGATAAGACAGTTTTCCTGCCGCAGCTGCTTATGAGCGCAGACGCCGCAAAGGCTGCTTTTGAATCGGTGAAAGCTGCTTTGAGCAATACTGATCAGCCGAGTAAGGGGAAAGTTATTCTTGCGACTGTTAAGGGAGATATTCACGACATCGGAAAGAACATTGTCAAGGTGCTGATGAGCAATTACGGCTTTGAGGTGATTGACTTGGGAAAAGATGTGCCGCCCGAATTGGTGAGAGATTGTGCCGTTGAAAATAATATCAAGCTTGTAGGATTGAGTGCGTTGATGACAACAACAGTGCCGTCAATGGAGGAAACTATTAAGCTAATCAGAGAAGCCGGACTTGATACAAAGGTAGTAGTTGGGGGTGCAGTGTTGACGCAGGAATATGCGGATATGATAGGTGCGGATTACTACGCAAAGGACGCAATGGAAACTGTGAGATATGCAGAGGAATTATTTGCATAAAAATAATGTTGCAAAATTGTGAAGCATAAAAAGTTTGCGGGTGACGGAACACCCCAAGAAGTCAAGCCGCCAGGCGAAGACTGATTGGCAGGTGTTCCTAATGCGGAGCCCAGTCGCTGACGCAACAAAGCAGCGTAGAAAAACAAACTACCCTCAGCGAAACTAAATAAAATTTATTTAAGAAAAATAAATCAAAGCACAATAAAAATAAAATCTTCCGGTTAGAACAGAAACAGGCAAGAGCTTGCGAATTGCCGGTCTAAGAAATAAAAGTGCTAAATCTTAGTGTTAGTTAGTATAGAAAAAATTTAAAGAGGAGCTAAAATATAACTCCTCTTTTGTTATGCTTTAAATATATTTCACAGAGATTAATTTTCCTGAATCAATATCAAATTTATAAAATATTACTCCTTATTCTCAGAAGCAGTAACACCAATGCCAAGCTCATTAAGCTGAAGCTCGTCAACCGGTGACGGCGCGTTTGTCATTAGCTCGCTTGCATTCTGTACCTTCGGAAATGCCACAACATCACGCAGTGTATCAGCCTTAATCATCTGCATTACCAATCTGTCAAGACCGATACCCATTCCACCGTGCGGCGGCGCGCCAAACTTGAATGCGTCTGTAAGGAAACCGAATTTCTTGTATGCCTCTTCATCGCTGAGTCCAAGCATACTGAACATTCTCTTTTGCAGCTCCGGATTTGTAATTCTGATAGAACCTGATGAAAGCTCAATGCCGTTAAGTACCATGTCATATGCCTTTGCATAAACCTTGCTCTTGTCGCCCTCAAGGTGGTTCAGTGCCTCGTCTGTGGGAGATGTGAACGGGTGGTGCATAGCTACCCATTCGCCCGAATCCTTGTCAAACTCAAAGAACGGGAATTCCACTACCCAAAGGAAATTAAATCCGTCACCGATAATTTCAAGCTTCTTTGCAGCTTCCAGACGAAGCGCGCCAAGAATAGACATTACGTTGGTGTCGTTTGTGTCGGCAATGATGAAGATAATATCTCCTGCTTCTGCGCTGGCTTTGTCGATAATAGCTTTCATCGTGTCGCCGCTGATGAACTCTGAAAAAGGCGCTTCGATACCGTCATCATTTACCTTAATCCAAGCAAGACCCTTTGCGCCAATGCCTTTTGCTGTTTCGGTAATTTTCTTGATGCCTTTCTTTGAATACGCCTTTGCACCGCCTTTTGCCGTAATGCCACGGACACTTCCGCCGCCCTCAACGGCAGAATCAAATACGCCGAATCCGCAGCCTTTAACAATATCGCTTAAATCAAAAAGCTCCATTCCAAAACGTGTGTCGGGCTTGTCCGAACCGTAGCGAGCCATAACCTCGTTGTAGGTGTATCGTGGGAACGGCGTGGGAATGTCGATATCAAGAACTGTTTTGAACACATACTTGATGAAGCCCTCTCCAAGCTCTAGAACGTCTTCCATATCTACGAAAGACATTTCAAGGTCAATCTGCGTGAACTCAGGCTGTCTGTCGGCTCTTAAATCCTCATCACGGAAACAGCGTGCAATCTGCATATACTTGTCAAAGCCTGCAACCATGCAAAGCTGCTTGTAGATTTGCGGTGACTGCGGCAAAGCATAAAAGCTGCCCTTGTGGATTCTTGACGGCACAAGAAAATCTCTAGCGCCCTCAGGGGTGGATTTGATAAGCATAGGAGTTTCAATTTCGATGAAGCCCTTTTCGTCAAAATAATCTCTTGTCGCCTTTGCTATTTTGTGACGGAGAATAATGTTCTGCTGTAGGTCGGGTCGTCTTAAATCGAGATAACGATATTTAAGGCGTGTTGCCTCGCCGGTGTTGCAGTTTTCTGTGATTTCAAACGGCGGCGTTTCACTCTCTCCGAGAATGCGAAGCTCCGTTACCTTTATCTCGATATCGCCTGTAGGAATCTTATTGCTTTTTGCGCTTCTTTCCTTTACTGTGCCTACAATTCCGAGAACATATTCGCTGTGGCATTTTGCAGCCTTTTCGAAAATCTCCTTGTCGGTTGTGTCGTCAAACGAAAGCTGCACAATACCGGTTCTGTCACGCAGGTCAATAAATATCAGCGGACCGAGATTTCTCTTTTTTGCAACCCAACCGAAGAGGGTTACTTCCTTTTCAACGTCACTCATACGCAGCTCGCCGCAGTAATTTGTGCGTTTCATTCCTGTCATAAATTCTGCCATAATTTTTACTTCCTTTTATTATCTTTATTTATGCTCCTTGCAGCTAAGCTGTGTAACATTCAGCTTGAATACCGCAACTGCATTTATCATTTGTTCGTTAAAGTGCCATTCCTTTTTACGTGTGGTGTGTTCCATAAGAAGAGAAAGAGCTTTCATTTTTTCCTCAGCGTTGTCAATCATTTCAATGATGCCATTTCCAATAATGCTCCGGAAATTTGCCGAGAAGCCGCAGGCAGTGCTGCCCTCGATAAGCTGATAGCCTGTATCAAGTTCAAATCCCACATTAGGATTTTGACGTATTAGGTCAATTTTTCGCCCCTCTTTGGCACTGTGAAAATACAAGGTATATGTGTCGCCGATTTTTTCATAACCGAAATTCATCGGAACAATATACACGCTGCCATTGTCAATAAACCCAATTCGGCAGCATTGACAGCTGTTTATAATATCATTAATGTGGCTTGTGTCCGTTACTTCTCTGTCGCTTCTTCTCATGATTGGTCACTCCTAATATAATAGCATTGATTAGCCGTTTTTGTCAATAACAAAAGCAAGCCCATATTTCAGAGCTTGCATGATGATTTTGTTTATGATTGAGTGAAAGAATTATTTATTCTTCTCTACAAGCTCCTTTGTATCTCTTGCGATAACAAGCTCCTCGTTTGTCGGAATTACAAAGATTTCAATAGAAGAATCCTCAGCGGAGATTTTGCCGCACTTGCCGAGAATCATTTCCTTGTTCTTCTCCACATCAAGCTTTACGCCAAGACATTCGAGATATTTGCAGACTGCCTCTCTGTGGTGCCACTGGTTCTCGCCAAGACCTGCTGTAAATACCATACCGTCGCAGCCGCCGAGCGCTACGTAATATCCGCCGATAAATTTAGCAATCTCATATTCGAGAATCTCGTGCGCAAGCTGAGCGCGTTTGTTGCCCTCACGAGCAGCCTTTGTAACATCTCTGTCGTCTGTGGAAATACCCGATACGCCGAGTAGACCCGACTTCTTGTTGAGCAGATCGCTCATTTCGGACGGAGAGAGATTTTCTTTTTCGGCAATAAAGGTTACAACAGACGGATCAAGCGTACCTGTTCTGGAGCCCATCATAAAGCCGTCAAGAGGAGTAAGTCCCATACTTGTGTCGATTACCTTGCCGCCGTCGATAGCTGTGATTAACGAACCGTTGCCGATGTTGCATGTGATAAGCTTCAAATCCTTGATGTCCTTGCCCATAAGCTCAGCGCAGTACTTGCTTACATATCTGTGAGATGTGCCGTGGAAGCCGTAGCGGCGAACTTGGTACTTTTCGTAGTACTCATACGGAACAGGGTAGATGTAAGCTTTCGGCGGCATTGTTGAATGGAATGCTGTATCGAATACAACAACCTGAGGAACGTCCTCGCCGAATACCTCAACGCACGCACGGATAGCCTGAACATGACCCTTGTTGTGAAGCGGCGCAAGCGGAATAAGGCTCTCAATACCCTTAATAACGTCCTCGTCAACAATTACGGATTCGCTGAACAAAGCGCCGCCCTGCACGATTCTGTGACCGATTGCAGATACCTCGGAGAGATTTTTGATAACGCCTACCTCAGCGTCTGTGAGAGCGTCCTTAACCTGCATAAATGCAGCGCGATGATCAGGCATTTCGATATTCTTTTTAATCTCCTTGCCGTCTGCTGTCTTGTAGCCGAAGATACCGTCAATACCAATTCTTTCGCAGTTACCCTTTGCGATAACCTGTTCGTTGTCCATGTCGATAAGCTGATATTTCAGAGAAGAGCTTCCGGCATTAATAACTAAAATTTTCACTTTATTAATCTCCTTTATGTTTTAAAATCTGCTTGAAACATAATTTAACATATTATATAATAGTACAATGAGGAAGAAATTTCAATATTTTTTTGAAAATTTATATAAAATTTCGGAAAATAAACCGATACTAGATTTGAGAAAAGATATCCCAATAATTATTACGTCCACTATAAGGCAGGTGAAATATGAAAACAACCGCTGTAATCTCAGAATATAACCCATTTCATAACGGTCATAAGTACCTTTTAAATCAGGCTGGAGCAAACGGCTCAACACATATTATCGCAATTATGGGCGGGAATTTTCTCCAGAGGGGGAATTGTGCCATTCTCGATAAGTACCGCCGTGCAGAATCAGCAGTATCGAGCGGAGTTGATTTAGTGATTGAGCTGCCGCAGATTTATGCTTGTGCAAGTGCGGAAAGGTTTGCTTTTGGTGCAGTGAGTACCCTTGAACAGTGCGGCTGTGTGAATGAGCTTGCTTTTGGCTCAGAGTGCGGAGATACGCAATTATTAAAAAAAACAGTCGATGTTATTACAAACTCCAATGAAGTCGGCGTGCTGCTGAAAGCGTATCTTAAAAAGGGTTACAGTCACCCAAGAGCAATGCAAGCCGCTGTAGCCGATGCAATGGGGAATAATGATAATATATCAGATATTTTGCGTGAACCTAATAATACATTGGCTATTGAATATATCCGCTCGCTTAACATTCTAAAAAGTAATATAGTACCGTTTGCAGTAAAGCGTGTGGGGGCGGCACATGGGTCTAATGATACAAGCTGTGAATTTGCTTCCGCTTCCGCTGTGAGAAATATGATTTTTCATAATGACAGTTTGTATAAAGAATACATACCGGAAGAAGTGTTTGATATTATAAACGAATGTATTCAAAACGGCGAATGTCCGGCTGATTTCTCAAATAATGAGCGTGGCATTTTAGCTGTGTTAAGACGTATGACGGCTGAGGATTTTTTAAGAATTCCCGATGTGTCTGAGGGTTTGGAAAATCGTCTTGTTAAAGCAATACGAGAAAATAACAGTATTTCCGATATTATAACCGCTGTTAAGTGCAAGAGATATACTCACGCCAGACTGAGCCGCATTATTACGTGTGCATATCTTGGCATTACAACGGATATCTCATTTCTTGAACCAAAGTATATTCGTGTGCTTGCATTGAATGACCGTGGTGCGGAAATACTTAAAGTAATGAAAACTACTGCACGGCTGCCTGTTATTATGTCCCCTGCAAAGGATATTAAAAAGCTTGACAATCACGGTAGGAAAATTTTTCAAATGGATTTGAGAGCGTCTGATTTGCATGGTTTACTCACGCCGGATATTCAAAGCTGCTCAAGGGATTTTTACAAAGGGGTAATAAAGCTTTGATAAAACTTTTTTTACAGAATAACAAAGGCAAAATCAAAGTGAATTGCCGGTCAAAGAAAGACAAAGTAATATTCTCGTTAAAGCACATTAAGTAAAATAAAGAATGAAAGGAATATAAAATATGGAATACTACGAAAATGAAATAAAGCCGCAAAGAGCTTTTTTAATCAGTGTTGACAACGGTGAGTTTGACGCCGAAAGCTCAATGAACGAGCTGTATGCCCTTGCTGAAAGTGCCGGTGCGGAGGTTGTCGGTTCGGTTATCCAAAAGCTGGAAAAGCCTGTTTCGGCAACATATATCGGAACAGGCAGACTTGAAGAACTGATTGATATTTGCCATAATCAGGAGATTGACCTGATTATTGCCGACAGTGAGCTTACCCCGAATCAGATACACAATATTGAAGATGCTACAGATGTTCGTGTGATTGACCGAACAATGCTTATACTGGATATATTTGCTCTTCGTGCCAATTCGAAAGAGGGCAAGCTTCAAGTCGAAATTGCCCAGCTTAGATACATGCTCCCACGGCTCACCGGTAAAGGCGTTCAGATGTCACGATTGGGCGGAGGAATCGGCACACGAGGTCCCGGAGAAAGCAAGCTTGAAACCGATAAACGTCATATCCGCAGAAAAATAGACGCCTTGAAAGAACAGCTCAGCGAGATAGAACGTCACCGTGAACAGCTTCGCAGACGCAGAAAAAAAGACGGTATTATTACTACCGCTATTGTTGGTTATACAAATGCCGGTAAATCAACACTTATGAATTATCTTACAGACGCCGGAGTTCTCGAAAAAGACCAGCTGTTCGCAACGCTTGACCCGACATCTCGTGCGTTAAAGCTCCCTAATGGCGTAACGGTTATGCTGATTGATACGGTTGGTCTTGTTCGCAGACTTCCTCATCACCTTGTCAAGGCTTTCCGTTCTACGCTGGAAGAGGCTGCTGCTGCTGATATTATCCTGAATGTGTGCGATGCGTCAAGCGATGAGGCACTGCTTCATCTTGAAGTTACACGAGATTTGCTGGAGAGCCTCGGCTGCTCGGATACTCCGATTATTACTGTTTTCAATAAAAGCGATTTGGTGGAGGAGAACGACTTTATCCCGAATGTGTCCAACGCTGTTCATATCAGTGCAAAAAAGGGCGAGGGTATAGAGCAGCTTCTGAAAGCAATTGAGGATAATTTGCCTGTTAGAGTTAAGAGAGTTAAGATTTTGCTGCCCTTTGCCAATGTCGGACTAGCCGCCGAAATCCGTAAGAATGGTACGCTTATCACCGAAGAGTACACGGCAGACGGCTTGGAGGTTGAGGGAATTGTTGATGAAGCGTTGTATGCTAAAATAAGAGATTATATTGTAGAGTAAATCAGTTTGTTGTGATATTTCAATTTTTCATTTTTAGCAAAAAAATAATGATATGTAAAAAAGCCGTTTTGAGTGTGTTTCAAAATGGCTTTTGCTATGTATTTTTCTTAACATTTCATTAATAAAAATTTTACCTGTTAATTCGAAAATTCAACAAATATCGAGTAATTCAACGCTTTTTCTTATTATATGTGGAAAATTTGACAAGGTAATTTTTATTATTCTCAAAAAGAATTAAAAAACGACAATCTACAAGTATAATACATTATGAGATTTAATCGGTATTTTTTGGCTGCCGTTTATAATAAATAAAGAGAGTATATGCTAATTTGAAGAACGGATAGATTGTTCCGTAACGGAGGTTATTCGTCTAATGAAAATAGGACTAGATATAGGATCAACTACAATTAAATGTGCTGTTCTCGATGAGGACAATAAATTGATATATTCAACATATGAACGCCACTTCTCACGTATTACCGAAAAAATGGGTGAGATTCTAAAGCGGATTCGTCTTAACGTAAAGGGTGCAGACAAGGCGTGTATTGCAATCTCAGGTTCAGCCGGAATGGGTGTTGCCGAAAGCTGCAATATTGACTTTGTTCAGGAGGTCTATGCAACGAGAGTGTCCGTAAATACTTTTCTCCCCGGTACAGACGTTGTGATTGAGCTGGGCGGAGAGGACGCAAAAATTCTTTTCCTGTCGGGCGGTATGGAGGTTAGAATGAACGGTACCTGTGCTGGCGGTACAGGTGCGTTTATAGACCAAATGGCTACTCTGCTTAACGTGGAGATTGATCAGTTCAATGCTTTGGCTGCTCAGTACGAGAAAACGTATACCATAGCTTCTCGCTGCGGTGTGTTCGCAAAAACTGATATACAGCCGCTCCTTAATCAGGGTGCGAGAAAAAGCGATATTGCTCAGAGTATCTTTGCGGCAGTGGTTAATCAGACTGTTGCCGGACTTGCTCAGGGACGTGAGATTGAGGGCAGCATTGTGTACCTCGGAGGTCCTTTGACCTTTATGTCGGAGCTTAGAAAACAGTTTGACAAGGTGCTCGATACACAGGGCAAGTGTCCTGAAAATTCACTTTACTACGTTGCTATGGGCGCCGCTCTTTGTGCGGATAATACAATTGATTTTAAATCAGTTATCGATCAGATTACCCGATACACCGGCAGCGGTAATTTTGCCTTTAACCAGCCTTTGTTTAAGGATAAAAAGGAGTATGAGGAGTTTGTTTCCCGTCATAGCCGTGCCAACGTAAAGGGCAAGGATATTCAGGGCTACAAGGGCAAGGCGTTTATCGGCATTGACGCCGGCTCGACTACCGTTAAAGGCGTTGTTCTTTCGGAAAGTAAGGAGCTTCTTTTCAGTAAGTACCTCTCAAACAGCGGTAATCCGGTGCCGATTGTAAAGTCGTTTTTGGAGGAGATTTATAAGCTTGCTCCGAATATCAATATAGTTGGAAGTGCTGTTACCGGTTACGGTGAAGAGATTGTCCGAAACGCTTTTTGCGTAGATTACGGCATTGTTGAAACAGTGGCTCACTTCACGGCGGCTAAGGATTTTATGCCCGATGTTGAATTTATTATCGACATCGGCGGTCAGGATATAAAATGTTTTAAAATTCACAACGGCGCTATTGATAATATTTTCCTTAACGAAGCCTGTTCCTCAGGCTGCGGCTCGTTCCTGCAAACATTCGCAAATGCTCTTGGCTACTCTATTGAGGAGTTTGCTAACAAAGGTCTTTTCGCAAAACACCCCGTTGACCTCGGCTCACGCTGTACTGTGTTTATGAACAGCTCGGTTAAACAGGCTCAGAAGGACGGCGCTACAATCGAGGATATATCGGCAGGTCTTTCTCTGAGCGTTGTAAAAAATGCGCTCTATAAGGTTATTCGCACATCAGGTCCGGATCAGCTTGGAAAGAAAATTGTCGTTCAGGGCGGTACGTTCCTTAATAATGCCGTGCTGCGTGCCTTTGAAAAGGAAATGGGCACAGACGTTGTGCGTCCTGTTATCTCAGGATTAATGGGGGCTTACGGTGCGGCTCTTTATGCAATGAGCAAGGGTAAGGATAATAAAAGTACAGTTCTGAATGAGAAGCAGCTTGCTGAGTTTAAGCATACAATTAAGGTGGCTAACTGCGGTATGTGTCAGAATAACTGCCGCTTGACAGTCAATACCTTTGCAGACGGAAGACGCTTTATCGCCGGAAATCGCTGCGAACGTCCGATTACGAAGAAATCGCCTGATAAGAGCTTGAATATGTACGA
>CACYEJ010000205.1 GCA_902773395.1 uncultured Ruminococcus sp. | reverse complement strand
TTTTGAAATGGAGGCTTTTATATGCTACCAAAGCAGGAGGTTGTGGCGATGCTCCTTGCAGGCGGACAGGGAAGCAGACTTGGCGTTTTGACAAGAAAAGTTGCTAAGCCGGCAGTTCCGTTCGGCGGAAAGTACAGGATTATTGATTTTCCGCTTTCCAACTGTGCAAATTCGGGTATCGAGGCTGTAGGCGTACTTACCCAGTATCAGCCACTTGTACTTAATGATTATTTAGGAAACGGTCAGCCGTGGGATCTTGACAACGACAACGCCGGTGTACATATTCTTTCTCCTTATGAGCAGAAGGACGGCGCAAACTGGTATTCCGGTACGGCGAATGCAATTTATCAGAATCTTAATTTTATCGAGCGTTATGATCCTGAATATGTTCTTATCCTTTCCGGAGATCATATTTATAAAATGGATTATTCTAAGATGATTTCTTTCCATGCAGAGCACAACGCAGACTGCACAATTGCTGTTATTGATGTTCCTCTTGAGGAGGCGTCACGTTTCGGCATTATGAATACTAATCCCGATGGTTCAATATATGAGTTTGAGGAGAAGCCGGCTCACCCGAAGAGTACAAACGCTTCAATGGGTATCTATGTGTTCAGTTGGGATAAGCTCAAAAAGTACCTTATTCTCGATGCGGCAGACCCGAACAGCGCAAATGACTTTGGTAAGAACGTTCTTCCGGCTATGCTTGAAAACGGCGAGAGAATGTTTGCTTATCCTTTCGAGGGCTACTGGAAAGACGTTGGCACAATCGACAGCTTGTGGGAGGCAAACATGGATTTGCTTGACCCGAAAACTAAGCTCGACCTAACTGAAAAGAAAAACAAGATTTATTCACGCAACCCGATGATGCCGCCGCACTTCGTTGCAGACTGTGCGGAGATTCAGAATTCTATGATTGCCGACGGCTGTAATGTTTACGGCAAGCTTGAATTTTCAATGCTCTTTAACGGCGTTACAGTTAAGAAGGGTGCGGTTATTACCGACTCCATTCTTATGCCGGGCGTTGTGGTTGAAGAGGGTGCTCAGGTTAATTTTGCAATCGTGTCCGAGGGTACTGTTATCGGCAAGAACGCTGTTGTAGGCGGCAAGCCTGAGGATTACCCGAATCGTGACGATTGGGGAATTGCCGTTGTGGGCGAGAATCTTAACATTGGCGAGGGTGCTGTTGTAGCTCCTAAGGCTATGATTGATGCAGACATCAAGGGGGTGAAGTAAATGGCAGGCAGAAATATGCTTGGTATTATCCTGACAAACTTTCAGGATTCGTTTATTCCGGAGCTGACAACTCAGAGAACCTTCAGCTCAATTCCGTTCGGCGCGAAGTACAGACTGATTGACTTCTCACTTTCAAATATGGTAAACTCCGGTATCAGCAAAATCGGTGTTGTTACAAAAAATAATTACCTTTCACTTATGGATCATATCGGCTCAGGCAAGGCATGGAACCTCTCCAGAAGAAGAGGCGGTTTGACGTTCCTTCCACCGTTTGAGAATACGGTTGACAAGTACAATACCTTTGTAGAAACTATTGATTCAATCAGAGATTTCATTGATCACTCTTATGAGGATTATGTTCTGATTTCAAGCTCAATGGCTGTTGTAAACATTGACTATCAGCAGATGCTCAACGCTCATCTAAAATCAAATGCAGATGTTACAATCTGCTACAGAAATGCGGCTGTCAGCAAAAACAATACCTCTGATAATGTTATATTCTCTGTAGACGCAGGCAAGAGAATTTCCGAGGTTCTTATCAATCCGAGAAATCTTGATACTGCTGATTGTATGATTAATACCTGTGTAATCAAAAAGGATTTGCTCCTTGATATTGTTTCCGATTGTATGAGCCGCAGCAGATATGACTTTGCAAGAGATGTTGTACAGACTTGCGTTAAGGAGTACAAGGTTTACGGCTGCGAGGTAAACGGCTACTGTGCAGATATCGACTCAATTCAAAGCTACTTCAAGGCAAACATGGATTTGCTTAGAGGCGAGGTAAGAGAAGAGCTGTTCAACATGAGAAATCCGATTTACACTAAGGTTCGTGACGATATGCCAACAAAGTATGGTCTTAAAAGCTCGGTGAAGAATTCGCTCATCAGCCCCGGCTGCGTAATTGAGGGCGAAGTTGAGAACAGCATTATCTTCAAGGGCGTTACGATTGCAAAGGGTGCGAAGATCTCAAACTGCATTATTATGCAGGATTGCTGCATTGGTGAAGACACAACGCTTAATTATGTTATCTGCGATAAGGACGTTGTAGTTTCTCCGACAAGAATGCTCTGCGGAATAGATTCATATCCGGTTTGCATTTCCAAGAAGAGTGTGGTATAATTAATTTTGTATATATAACAGTTTCCGGATAAGATTATTTCTTCGGAAACTGTGAATATACTACATATCGAAAGTTGATATTTTTAGGAGGTAATTAAAATGAGAGTATTATTTTGTACCAGTGAAGCAAAGCCTTTTGCTGCGTCAGGCGGTTTGGGTGATGTTGCCGGATCCTTGCCGCAGGCTCTCCGTCAGAGAATGATAGGCTGTCGTGTTGTAATGCCTTTGTATGGTGATATTCCTCAAAGCTTACGTGACACGATGCACTATATTACAAGCTTTACTGTTCCCGTTTCGTGGCGTCATCAGTACTGCGGAGTTTTCGAGGCACGCTACAACGGTGTTCTCTATTACTTCATTGATAACGAGTATTATTTCAAGCGTAACGGTTTGTACGGCTTCTATGATGATGCGGAGAGATTTGCTTTCTTCTCACGTGCCTGCCTTGAGATGCTTCCTTACGTTGACTTTAAGCCGGACGTAATCCACTGCAACGACTGGCAGACAGCACTGGTGCCTACATATTATTATTTGTTCTATTCGCACAACGGCTGGTATCATGACATTAAGAGTTTGTTCACAATTCACAATATTCAGTATCAGGGCAAATACGGCTGGGATCTTAACGAGGACGTTGTAGGTATTCCGGCTCAGGACGGCGCTATCCTCGATCAGGACGGCAAGCTCAATATGATGAAGGGCGCAATCGTTTGCTCAACAAAGGTTAATACAGTTTCTCCGAGCTATGCGCTTGAGATTAAGGATCCGTGGTTCAGCCATGGTTTAGATGCGGCTCTTAACCTCTTCCACTACAAGCTTTGCGGTATCCTCAACGGTATCGACAACGCAAGCTATGATCCGGCTACAGATTATCATCTGTATGCAAATTATACTGCTGATAATCTCTACGGCAAGAACGAGTGTAAGAGAAGACTTCAAGAGCGTTTGAACCTTGACAGAAGAGAGGATATCCCGATAATCAGTATGGTATCTCGACTTGTTTCGCATAAGGGTCTTGACCTTGTTCGTGACGGTATCGACAATATTCTCCAGAACAACGACTGTCAGTTTGTTATTCTTGGTTCGGGCGATGCTGAGTATGAGGACTTCTTCAGAAATCTTCAGTGGAGATATCCGGGCAGAGTTTGCTCCTGCTTCGGCTATGTAAACGAGCTTGCAAGAAAGATTTATTCGGGCTCAGACATCTTCCTTATGCCGTCTAAGAGCGAGCCCTGCGGACTTTCACAGATGATTGCTCTCCGCTACGGTACTATTCCTGTAGTAAGAGAGGTTGGCGGCTTGAAGGATTCTATTCACGACAGTCAGGACGGCAACGGCAACGGATTTACTTTCCGCAACTATGA
>CACYEJ010000204.1 GCA_902773395.1 uncultured Ruminococcus sp. | reverse complement strand
GAAGGTATTTCAAAGCTGCTGGAGCTTCATTCAAGTGAGGTTGCCGCAGGCTTTACGAATTTAAGATAGAAAATATAGAGGTGATAATATGGGATTGTTTGCTAAAATTAAAGAGGGTTTGAAAAAGACAAGGGATAGCGTTGTCGGACAGATTGACTCAATGCTCAAATCCTTTACCAAGATTGACGAGGAGTTGTTCGAAGAGCTTGAAGAACTTCTTGTAATGGGTGATGTAGGTATCAATACATCACAGAAAATATGTGACGAGCTTAGGAAAAAGGTAAAAAAAGAGGGCGTCACAAATCCAAAGGATATACACAGACTTCTTGAAGAGATTGTTGCTGAGATGCTTGAGGGCGGTCAGGAGCTGAATATAAATACAAAGCCGTCTATTATTCTTGTAATCGGCGTCAACGGTGTGGGCAAAACGACTACAATCGGTAAGCTTGCAAATAATTTGCGTAAGGACGGCAAAAAGGTGTTACTCTCAGCAGCGGATACGTTCCGTGCAGCGGCTATAGATCAGCTTGAGGTATGGGCGGACAGAAGCGGCTGCGATATCATTAAGCAGAACGAAGGCTCAGACCCTGCCGCAGTTGTGTTTGATTCAATCCACGCAGCGCAGAAGCGTAAATCAGATGTAATTATTGCCGATACAGCCGGCAGACTTCACAACAAAAAACATCTTATGGACGAGCTTTCTAAAATCAGCAGAATTATTGACAGAGAACTTCCCGATGCGGATAAAGAGGTGCTGTTGGTGCTTGACGCTACAACCGGTCAGAACGCAGTAAATCAGGCGAGAGAATTCAAGAATGCTGCCGGAATTACAGGTATTGTCCTCACAAAGCTTGACGGTACCGCAAAGGGCGGCGTAGTCCTTTCTATTAAAGAAGAGCTTGACGTTCCGGTGAAGTACATCGGTGTCGGTGAGCAGATTGACGATTTACAGCCGTTTAGTCCGAGGGATTTTGCAAGAGCATTGTTTGAGGTGGAGAAGAATGATTAAATTTATTATTGCTTCAAACAATAAAGGAAAAGCGGCGGAGCTTGACAGGATATTGAACCCATTAGGTATTACGGCTGTTACCGCCAAAAGCGAGGGTATTATTCTGGACGAGGTAGAGGAAACCGGTACAACTTTTGCCGAAAACGCTTTATTAAAAGCAACGGCAGCGTTCAAAAAAACAGGTATGCCTTCTGTTGCCGATGATTCCGGTTTAATGGCAGATGCTTTGAACGGCGAGCCGGGAGTATATTCTGCACGTTACGCAGGTGAAAACGCAACAGATGAGCAGAGAATTACAAAGCTTCTTCATAATCTGGAGGGCGTGCCGACAGAAAAAAGAACCGCTCGCTTTGTATCCTCGATATGCTGTATTCTGGACGAAAACACAGTCATCACAGCAGAGGGTACTTGCAGCGGCATAATAACCGAAGCTCCGAGAGGTGACGGCGGCTTTGGCTATGATCCGGTATTTTTGACAGATAACGGAAAAACCTTTGCCGAGCTTACTGCCGAGGAAAAGGATAAGCTCAGCCACAGAGGAAAGGCACTGAAAATGCTTTACGAAAAGCTGGAGCCGATAATGAATAAAGGAGAGAATAAATGATTACTAGTAAACAGAGAGCCTATTTGCGTTCGCTTGCAAATAGTATAGATACGATTTTAATGGTAGGCAAGGGCGGACTTAGCGAGCAGATTACAAAGCAGGCGGCAGATGCGTTAAAAGCAAGAGAGCTTATCAAGGGAAAAGTGCTTGAAAGCTGCGAGCTGTCCGTAAGGGAGGCTGCTGAGCAAATCGCTCTTGAAACAAAATCTGAGGTTGTGCAGGTAATAGGAACGAAATTTGTGCTGTACAAAAGAAACGATAAAGATCCTCAAATTGTACTGCCAAAGGATAAGAAAAAATAATTTTTTCTGTGAGCATGATATAACATTATTTTAACAAAGCTGGTGAGAAAATGAAACAGCCAAAAAGAATAGCAATGTTTGGCGGAAGCTTCAATCCAATCCACAACGCACATATTATTCTTGCAAATGCCTTTATCAAAAAGCTAAAGCTTGACAGACTTCTGTTGATTCCAACGGCAACTCCGCCGCATAAGAGCGATTCGGAAATGGTGTCTGCCGAGCATAGGCTTAATATGTGCAGGCTAGCTTCTGAGAGTATTAAGAAAATAGAAGTATCCGATATAGAAATTAAGCGTGAGGGCAAAAGCTATACCGTGGATACTCTTAGACAGCTAAAAGCGGAGTACCCCGATAGTGAGCTTTTTCTTATAACAGGCGCAGATATGTTTATGACATTGCTTGAATGGAAAGAGCCGCAGGAGATTTTCTCCCTTGCAGTCATATGCACTGTTCCGAGAAATGACGATGATCTCGTTATTCTTGAAAAAAAGGAAAAAGAGTACCGTGCAATGGGTGCTGATACCTTGATTCTCGATTTGAAAAAGAGCAGCATTTCATCTACAAAAATCCGTAAGCATATTTTCGACGATGAAAGCTTTTCGAAATATGTTGATCCAAAGGTTGAAAATTACATATATGCCAATTACCTTTTTATGGATCATTCTACAATTAATTACGATAGATTTGAAAAGGTGCTTAAAGCAAGAATGAGCGAAAAGCGTTATATTCATTCGTATAATGTGGCGGTTGAGGGGCAAAGACTTGCCAAGAAGTACGGCGCAGATGTCGAGAAAGCTCGTCTTGCCGGAATGCTTCATGACATCACAAAAGAAACTTCCGGAAACGAACAGCTCAAAATAATTGAGAATTCTGGTATAGAGCTTAATTCAATTGAGAGTCCGTCGCCTAAGCTATGGCACGCTATTGCCGGAGCGGCGTTTGTGCGTGATGTAATGGGTATTAAAGATGAGGACGTTTTCAATGCTATTCGCTACCATACATCGGGCAGGGCAAATATGAGTCTGCTGGAAAAATGTATCTTTATCGCAGATTTTACAGGTGCGGAACGTGACTATGAGGGCGTTGAGGAAATGCGTGAGCTTTCCAATAAAAGTCTTGAAGAGGCAATGGCTTTTGGTTTGTCGTTCAGTGTGGCAGACCTCGCCAAGAGAAGATTGGCTATTGACCCGAACTCACTTGCTTGCTATAATGAAGTAGTGCTAAAAACAAGTAAGAATTATAATAAGTCTAAATAGTGAGATAATAATGTAAAGAGGTGTTAAATTTATGACAAGCTTAGAATTAGCAAGAACAGCCGTGAAGGCACTTGACGGAAAAAGAGGTTCTCAGATTAAGGTAATCAAGGTTGACGGTGTGTCTGTAATTGCCGATTATCTTGTTATCGCAACAGGACATAGTTCAACTCAGGTTAAGGCTTTGGCTGACGCTGTAGAATACGAGCTAAAGGAAGCCGGCGAAACAGTTAGTCATATCGAAGGACATAGAAATGATTCATGGATTCTGCTTGACTACGTTGATGTGATAGTTCATGTTTTCTCGGAAGAGGCAAGAGAATATTACGATCTTGACAGAATGTGGGCAGACGGCGAAGAGGTTGATATTTCCGACGTTGTTGTTGCGGAATAATTCGTATTAAAAATAACTGCGGTTTGCCTGTGCGTGCAGTAAAGCATAATCCGTATGACAAATCGCAGTATGACAAATATTATGTATGATAAAAAGGAATGAGAAATTTGAAATACGAACATAGTAAAGTAGAAAAAAAATGGCAGGATATTTGGGAGGAGAAAGGTGTTTTCCATGCCGAAGATGAAAATTCTGTAAAAGAAAAATTCTTTGCGCTCATCGAATTTCCTTATCCGTCCGGACAGGGCTTGCACGTAGGTCACCCACGCCCGTACACTGCTCTTGATACAGTTGCGAGAAAAAGACGCTTGCAGGGCTATAATGTGCTTTATCCAATAGGCTGGGACGCTTTCGGACTTCCAACCGAGAATTACGCAATCAAGAACCATATTCACCCGGCTGAGGTTACTAAGAATAACATTGTGCGATTCAAACAGCAGATACAATCTCTGGGTATTTCGTTTGACTGGAGCCGTGAAATCAACACTACCGATCCGTCCTATTTCAAGTGGACGCAGTGGATTTTTCTCCAGCTCTTCAAGCACAACTTGGCTTACAAAAAAGAGATGTCTGTAAACTGGTGTACCTCCTGTAAATGCGTTCTTGCAAACGAAGAAGTTGTAAACGGAGTTTGCGAACGCTGCGGAAGCGAAGTAATCCGTAAGGTAAAGTCACAGTGGATGCTCAAAATAACAGAGTATGCGCAAAGACTAGTTGATGACCTTGAACTTGTTGATTATCCTGAGCGAGTAAAAACACAGCAGAAAAACTGGATCGGCAGAAGCACAGGTGCGGAGGTTGACTTTACAGCCACAACAGGCGATACTCTTACTATCTACACCACACGTCCGGACACGCTTTTCGGCGCTACATATATGGTAATTTCTCCCGAACACCCTTATATTGAGAAGTGGGCGGACAAGATTGAAAACATAGACGAGGTTCGTGCTTATCAGGAGGCAGCGGCAAAGAAGTCCGATTTTGAGCGTACCGAAATGGCAAAGGATAAAACTGGCGTACTTATCAAGGGTGTCCGTGCAGTTAATCCTGTTAATAATACAGAAATTCCGATATTCATTTCCGACTATGTTCTTGTTTCCTACGGTACGGGCGCTATCATGGCAGTACCGGCTCACGATACTCGTGACTGGGAGTTCGCAAAGAAATTCAATCTTCCTATTATTGAGGTTGTTAAGGGCGGTAATGTTGAGGAAGAGGCGTTCACAGATTGTGCAACAGGCATTATGGTGAACAGCGGAATTCTTGACGGTCTGTCTGTTGAGGACGCAAAGGTGAAAATTAAAGAGTGGCTTACCGAAAACGGAAAGGGTCACGAGAAAGTAAACTTCAAGCTCCGTGACTGGGTTTTCTCTCGTCAAAGATACTGGGGTGAGCCTATCCCGATTATCAAATGTCCGTGCTGCGGTTATGTTCCGCTTGACGAAAGCGAGCTGCCGCTGGAGCTTCCTATGGTTGATTCCTATGAGCCGACAGATACAGGCGAATCTCCGCTTGCAAATATTACCGAATGGGTAAATGTGAAGTGTCCTAAGTGCGGCGGCGACGCTCAGAGAGAAACAGATACTATGCCGCAGTGGGCTGGTTCTTCTTGGTACTTCCTGCGTTATATGGATCCGCACAACGATAAGGCTCTTGCAAGCGAGAAAGCTCTCAATTACTGGTCGCCTGTTGACTGGTACAACGGCGGTATGGAGCATACCACCCTCCATTTGCTCTACAGCCGTTTCTGGCATAAGTTCCTGTATGATATAGGCGTAGTTCCTACTGCTGAGCCTTATGCAAAGCGTACAAGCCACGGAATGATTCTCGGCAAGAACAATGAGAAAATGAGCAAGTCCAGAGGAAATGTCGTTAATCCGGACGAGGTTGTCGCTGAGTATGGTGCCGATACACTTCGCCTTTACGAAATGTTTATCGGTGACTTTGAGAAGTCTGCTCCGTGGGATCCTAAGGGTATCAAGGGCTGCCGCCGTTTCGTTGACAGATACTATAATCTTCAGAACAATATTATCGACAGCGATGAAATACGCCCTGAGCTTGAAAGCAAGTTCCACAAGACAATCAAGAAGGTTGGCGATGATATCGAGAATATCAAATTCAACACAGCGATTGCAAGTTTGATGACATTGATTAATGATCTTGCTAACATGGGTGTTACCCGTGAAGAGCTGAGAATCTTCACAATTCTGCTTAACCCGTTTGCACCTCACGTAACAGAAGAGGTATGGGAGCAGGCAAAGCTTTCGGACGGTCTTGTTGCAGAGGCAAAGTGGCCGGAATATGACGAGGCTAAGTGCAAGGACGAAACAATTGAGATTGCTGTTCAGGTCAACGGTAAGATCAAGACTAAGCTGATGATTGCCGCAGATGCAGAGCAGGCAGAAGTGCTTGAAACTGCAAAGGCAGATGAAAAGGTTTCACAGGCTATTGGCAGCATGAATATTGTCAAGGAGATTTATGTAAAGGGTAAGCTTGTCAATATTGTGGTAAAACCGTAAAACCCTAACCGCCAAAACATTATTTTTACAATTTTAAGTAAATTTTTTAAAAAACACTTGACAAAATTGTAGTGGATATAGTATAATTAAACTTGCAAATTATGCGATTAACTCCTGCCTTTTGGCGGATGGGAGGGAAAATATATGGCAGAAATCAGAATCAAGGAAAATGAGTCTCTTGAGAGT
>CACYEJ010000203.1 GCA_902773395.1 uncultured Ruminococcus sp. | reverse complement strand
GACGGGGCTCTGCCCTCGACCCGCAAACTTTTGAAAAAGTTTGATCAAAACTTTAATATGCCAGATCTTTTAGATTTTGAGTATAATTATTCTTCAAAAATTTGTCTATCGCTTCAACGCACTCGTCAACATCTAGCGGAGTTTCATCAAGCTTAAAGCCTGCCGCACCCAGCTTATAAGCAAGCTCGGTAGACTGCGGTACATCAAGGCTGTGTTTTTTCAGAAGCTCCACCTTTGAGAAAACCTCTCTCGGAGTGCCTTCTGTGAGGATTTTGCCGCTGTCAAGAACTACCAGCCTATCCGCAAGAGCCGCCTCGTCCATATAATGCGTAATAAGAATTATCGTGATATTATTCTCCCTATTGAGCTTAACGATTGTATCCATAACCTCTTTACGCCCCTGAGGGTCAAGCATTGCGGTAGGCTCGTCAAGCACAATACAATCCGGCTGCATTGCGATAATTCCGGCAATAGCGACACGCTGCTTCTGTCCGCCAGAAAGCTTATGAGGGGCATGACCTCTGTACTCATACATATCAACGGCTTTGAGAGCGTCGTCCACTCTTTGGCGAATCTCCTTTGGGTCTATACCGAGATTTTCGGGACCGAAAGCGACGTCCTCCTCCACGATACTAGCCACAAGCTGATTATCGGGATTTTGCAGGACAAGACCGACTTTCTTTCTGATATCGAGCAGCTTGTCATCATCTAAGGTGCTCATTCCGCATACAGTAACGCTGCCCTCATCAGGCTGCAATATTCCGTTGAACATTTTCGCAAGAGTAGACTTACCCGAACCGTTGTGACCAAGCAGAGCGACAAACTCGCCTTTATTGACAGACAACGAAAGCTTTTTTAAAACAACCTTGTCACTCTTTTTCTCTTCGTCCGACTCGTAGCTGAATACTACATCTTTCACTTCTATAAACTGCATGTTATCAACACCTTTTTTAAGAATATACCCTATAACTGCGGTATCGTTGCTTATCTCGTTTCGCTTTTTCGGATATGTGCTTTGTCTTTCTACGTCCGGCAATTCGCAAGCTCTTGCCTGTTTTAGCTTGCCTGTTTTAGTTTGAAACGGAAGATTTTATTTGGGGGATTGCTTTATTTTTTTGATACTAGCTCTATCATGGTTTATTCAGTTTCGCTGAGGGTAGTTTGTTTTTCTACGCTAGTTTGTTGCGTCAGCGACGGGGCTCCGCCCTCGACCCGCAAACTTTTGAAAAAGTTTGATCAAAACTTTTATATGTTATCTCCAAAAATTCTTATTTTTGCCAAATAGCCGTTGATCCGCACGGCAGCACTAACCCCGTTTCCGTTGTCCGAAGTCCTATCTCATCAGCCGAAACCTCTCCCCCGAATCTCTTCTGAAGAGTTACTCCAAGCATATACTGCATTACCGACGGCGAAAGTCCTGTCGTGTATGAATTAAGTATAAAAAATTTCGCATCATCACTGAGCACCTGCGAGCAAAGCTCCACCAAAGGAAACAACTGCTCCTCCAGCTTCCAGACCTCTCCCCCCGGACCTCTTCCGTAGGACGGCGGATCCATGATAATACCGTCATAGCGATTGCCCCGTCGGATTTCTCTCTGCACAAATTTTACGCAATCGTCAACTATCCACCTTACGTGGCGGTCGGCTACGTTTGATAATACCGCATTTTCCTTTGCCCATGTAACCATTCCCTTAGAAGCGTCCACATGGCAAACTCTCGCTCCGGCTTTCAGACACGCAAGTGTAGCTCCGCCCGTATACGCAAAAAGATTAAGAACATTAAGCTCTCTCTTCTCCTGTCGGATTTTATCCATTACAAACTCCCAGTTAGCCGCCTGCTCCGGAAAAATACCCGTGTGCTTAAAGCCCATTGGCTTGACGCCGAAAACTATATCATTATACGCAACGTTCCAAACCTGCGGCAGCTTATGGTAAACCTCCCAGCTTCCGCCGCCCGATTTTGAGCGGTGATATCGTGCGTGAGCTTTTTTCCAAAGGTGATTTTCCTTTTTTGTGTTCCAGATAATCTGCGGGTCGGGGCGAATTAGAATCTTATCGCCCCAACGCTCTAATCGCTCGCCCGAAGATGTGTCAATCAGTTCGTATTCTTTCCAAATAGCTTCTCTCATTTTTTATCTCCAAAATTAACAAAGTCGCTCTCTAATCAAATCAGCAGCCGCATTTGCAAGGTCTGAGATTTCCTTGTAATCCTCTCCCTCAAGCATTACACGAATAAGCGGCTCTGTACCTGAGGGTCTTACGAGAATTCTGCCTCTGCCGTGAAGCTGCTCCTTAATTTTTTCAACCTCTGCTTTAATGGTCTTATCCGTAAAATATTTATCCTTTTTATCGGTTGCAACCTTGACGTTAATCAACACCTGAGGATATCTTTTCATCACGCCGGCAAGCTGCGAAAGCGTTTGACCGCTGCGTTTGATAATGCTGAGAAGCTGAACAGAGGTGAGCTGTCCGTCACCCGTTGTGCCGTAGTCAAGGAAGATTACATGACCGGACTGTTCGCCGCCCAAGCAGTAATCGTTTTCAAGCATATTCTCCAGAACGTATCTGTCGCCAACAGATGTGGAAACAAACTTGATGTCGTTCTCCTCACAGAACTTATTAAAGCCCATGTTCGTCATAACAGTACCGACTACCGTATCGTTTGCGAGTTTGCCTCTCTCCTTCAAATCCTTTGCGCAGACGGCAATGAGAAAATCTCCGTCAACGAGATTACCGTTTTCGTCAACTGCAAGGCATCTGTCCGCATCGCCGTCATAGGCAACGCCGCAATCCATTTTGTTTGATTTAACGTATTCAATCAAGCCCTCCATATGGGTAGAGCCGCACTTTTCATTTATATTGATACCGTTGGGTTTGTCGTTGATGATGTGATACTCTGCGCCTAGCTTTGTAAACAGCTTCTCCGCCGTAGCGCTAGCCGAACCGTTTGAGCAGTCTACGGCAATTTTCAATCCCGAAAGATCGCCGTCAATACTCTTAGCGATATGGTCAATATATTCATCTACAGCTCCCGGAAGCTCCAGAACTCTGCCGAGCTTCTCACCGGTTGGAGCAGGATACGGAAGAATATTATCGAGAACAATTGACTCGATTTTCTCCTCCAGAGCGTCGGGAAGCTTATAGCCGTCCGAGTTGAAAATTTTGATACCGTTAAATTCATGGGGATTATGCGAAGCGGAAATCATAACGCCGGCGCTTGCGTTATATTTTCTGACAAGATAAGCCACAGCCGGAGTCGGCACTGTGCCAAGATGAACCACATTTGCCCCAACAGAGCACAAACCGGCTGTCAAAGCGCCCTCCAGCATATCGGACGAAAGACGAGTATCCTTACCTATTAAAATAGTCGGCTTTTCGCTGCTTTCATCATCAATCAGAACCATTGCCGCAGCCTTGCCTATACTCATAGCAAGCTCGCAGGTAAGCTCAGAATTTGCTACTCCTCTTGCGCCGTCTGTACCAAATAATCTTCCCATAGTAAAAATCTCCTTAACCAAAATTTATTGTCATAGTAAATTTGTATTCAAAATATTTTAATAATGTATCTTATTTATCAATCAAACAATGTAGGATTCTGAGCCATAGCTCCGTTAGGCGCAGCAAGGTTCAAATGCTGACACGCAGCAAATGTAACGCAGCGTCCACGAGGGGTACGGCTGAGAAATCCAATCTGCATTAGATACGGTTCGTAAACGTCCTCAATTGTAACAGCCTCTTCGCCGATAGCCGCCGCAAGAGTTTCAAGTCCTACAGGGCCTCCGTTATAGAATTTTATAATAGCCTCCAGCATACGTCTGTCATTGGCGTCAAGACCCAGCTCGTCAATCTCCAGCTTATCGAGAGCAATTCTCGCAATATCGCAGGTGATCGTGCCGTCGCCCATTACCTCGGCAAAATCACGAACACGCTTTAGAAGTCTGTTTGCTATTCTCGGAGTACCTCTTGAGCGTGACGCAATTTCAAGCGAGCCGTCATGGTCAATCGGTATACTGAGGATAGCGGCGCTGCGGCGGACAATCTCGCCCAGCTCCTCCGGAGAATAAAGCTCCAGTCTGAGAACTACGCCGAAACGGTCACGAAGCGGTGCGGTGAGCTGACCGGCTCTGGTAGTTGCGCCCACCAATGTGAACTTAGGCAGCGGCAGATGATACGAAGCCGCCATTTGCCCTTTGCCTGTGATAATGTCAATGGCAAAATCCTCCATTGACGGATACAGCACCTCTTCAACTGCTCTTGATATGCGGTGTATCTCGTCGATAAAAAGCACATCGCCGGAACTTAAATTAGTGAGCAGCGCGGCAAGGTCGCCGGGTTTTTCTATTGCCGGGCCTGATGTGATTCTTATATTAACGTTCATCTCGTTTGCTATAATTTGAGAGAGAGTTGTTTTGCCAAGTCCGGGCGGGCCGTACAGCAGCACATGGTCGAGAATTTCTCCTCGTTTTTTGGCTGCTTCTATGAAGATTTTCAGGTTCTCCTTGACTTTCTCCTGACCGATATACTCATCAAGAGTTTTCGGACGAAGCGGATTATCATTGCCGAGCGTATCTTCGGGAATCTCAGAGGCAGACATTATTCTATCCTCAAAATTCATCTCTTCCAATTTTATCCCCCTTGTGTATATTTTTTAAATTTGTTTTTGTTATTTAAATATTACTTTTTCTTTCCCATTTCCATAAGCGTTTTATGTATCAGCTCCTCAACTGTCAAGCTGCTGTCAAACGTTGTCAATATCGGCATCACGTCATCGCTGCTGTAGCCAAGTACCCCCAACGCTTCAACCGCATTTCTGATATTTCCTAAATCCGTATCCGCTGCGGCTGACTTTGCTGCGCTGCTTACTCCCGTACTCTTGACGTCAAGCTTTTTCATCTTATCCTTTAATTCGAGAATAATTCTCTGCGCAAGCTTATTTCCTACGCCTGCCGCCTTTGTGAGAGTTTTTGCGTCATTCGAGCCTATACATACAGCCACCTGCTCCGGTGAAAATTCCGACAAAATCGCTATGCCAACCTTTGCTCCCACTCCGCTCACACTTGTAAGCATCTTAAAACATTCAAGCTCCTGTGTGGTGGTGAAACCGAACAGCTCCACGGCATCTTCTCTGACCGCCATGTGCGTATATAATGTAACTTCATTACCTATCTGCGGCAACGCTCTGATTGTTGACAGCGAGGTGCTGCATTTATATCCAACTCCCCCACATTCTACTACGGCGAAGTTTTGCATACTATGTATTAAAGTACCCTTTAAACTATATATCATCAGTTTTTAATTCCCTTTCGAGTTAAAAATTCTTTGAGAGGAGAGCCGTTCGCCTGTGTGTGGCAAATCGCAATTGCCAATGCGTCGGCGGTATCATCGAGCTTGGGCATTTTTTCAAGCTTTAAAAGACGTTTCGTCATATCCATAACTTGTTCCTTTTTTGCTTTGCCGTAGCCTGTGACGGCGGTTTTTACTTGCAGCGGCGTATATTCGTAAATAGGAATATTTTTCAGCTTTGCGGCAAGCAGAATTACTCCTCTTGCCTGAGCTACGTCAATTGCCGTTTTCTGGTTATTTTGAAAATACAGCTTTTCTATCGCCATTACATCGGGCTTACATTTATCGAGGACGGTGTTCATCTCACGAAAAATTATCTCAAGCCGCAAATCAAAATTTTGCTCCGGCTTCGTAAGTATTGCGCCATAGCCCAATGTATGATACTTATTATTGTAAAATTCTATACCGCCGTAGCCGACAATCGCATAACCGGGGTCTATACCCAAAACTACCATTTAATCTCTCCGTCTGACACAAATCTATATTTAGTATATTATAACATATTTGTAACAAATGAGCAACACATTAAATCGCACTATTATCATTTTTTGTGAGTGAAAAAAATGTGTAATATTGAAAGGTCAATGATTTATGAGAAAAATTAACAAAATATTAATATTAATTATCAATGCTGCAATTGCTTTTAATTTATCGGGCTGTGGAAAACCTGTTATAAACAGCGAGTCCGATGAAATACGTCTGTACTCGTGGGAGTATACGGGAGAGCAGGGAATTCGCTCCGAACTAAAATTTACAGAGGACTGTGCCGCACTCACAATAGACAACGACAATGAACACTGCAAAATCAGCGGTTTGTGTGTGATTGAGGGAAATTATCTTGTTATAATAGACAATTCGCTGCATAAGGAATATTTATTCGAATACATTTTATCAGGCACTGAGCTTACACTTGTAAAAGGCGGCGAAAAAGTGAGCTTTATAAAATGCACTGAATAAATTTGTCTTAGGCGATAATGCTTGCTGTGTAATTGAGAAACTCAAAATCACCGAATTATATTATACTCAAAATCTAAAAGATCTGGCATATTAAAGTTTTGATCAAACTTTTTCAAAAGTTTGCGGGTCGAGGGCAGAGCCCCGTC
>CACYEJ010000202.1 GCA_902773395.1 uncultured Ruminococcus sp. | reverse complement strand
TCGAAGTGCTTCATATCATGGACATTGACAGCAGAGGCGATATTTACAAGCACTAAGGAGGTGCAGCTTATGAGTACCACAGCACAACAGGCGGCGGCTCTTATAGATATGCTGCCGGAAAGCGACCAGCAGTTAGCTTTTGAGTTGATTAAGAAGCTCGTTCTTGCATGGGATCCCGATTATACAAAAGTTACTTCGCAGGAGGCAGCGGCATTACGAGAAGCAGAAAAGAATTTTGAAAACGGCGAATACTACGCCGACAGCGAGATTAATTGGGATTGAGCGCAAATATTATCCACAGGGGGCAGAGCTATTAGGCTTTGCTCTTTTTTTACAGAGAAAATAAAAAAGAAAAAGGGAAAATCGGGGGTAGGTTTGCAGACTTCTCTATTATTAAACCTAAATTATTTACGAATAAATTCAGAGCATAAATCACTTGTGAATCAATCGCTTTTGAGGATTGAGTATTTTATAAAATAATCTTTTTCTAATTTTATTTTTTAATAAGTTTATTTAGTTTCGCTGAGGGTAGTTTATTTCTCTACGAAACTTTGTTTATTAAACGAGCATGGGCTCTGCATTAAGAACACCTACAAATCAGTCTTGTCCGGCGGCTTGACTTTTTGGGGTGTTCCGTCACGGGCAAACTTTAATATTGCTATCTCTTTTAGATTTTTTTCGCTTGACCTACGTCTAAACAATGTTATCTCTCATATACATTACAACAGAGGAACATAGACAAGGTGGTGCGTGCTTTGCTCAAAAGACGTTTTATAAAAAATTCGCTGCTTATGACGGCTGCATTATTTATCTCTCAAACGGCGGCTATTCTGTTCAATACCTACATCAGCGCGAGAATTGGGGCAGAGGGTATGGGGATATATCGGCTTGTGATAACGGTGTATTCATTTTGCGCCGCATTTGCCACATCGGGAATTACGCTTGCTGTGACTAGGCTTGTGACGGATTATCTAGCCTTTGACCGCTGCGCAGAAGCTAAGAAAGCTGTCAAAATTTGTATGGCGGCAGGGGTGGCAGTGAGCAGCGGTGTGAGTGTGGCGCTGTTTATTTTTTCGGAGAGAATTGGCAGCGGCTTTTTGGGGGACGGGCGAACTGTTTTATCGCTAAAGGTGTTGTCGCTGAGCTTGCCGTTTATGGCTGTTTCGGCGTGTATCAGGGGGTACTTTTTGGCGGTGAGAAGCGTGCTGAAATCCGCAAGCGAACAGCTATTGGAGCAGCTAGTTCAGATAGGCGTATGCGCGGGTATAATCACATCTTTTTGTGAGAGGGGACTTGAATATGCTTGCTGTGCGGTGGCGATTGGCACAGCTGTTTCGGAAATTGCAAGCTGCATTTACTCCGCTGCGCTGTATGTGCTTGATATCAGAAAATTAAATTGCGGCAGGGGCAGGGTATCGAAGAGCATGGTACACAAGCTCATAGAGGTGGCGCTTCCTGTAACGGGCAGCTCGTGTTTGCGTTCGGGGCTTAGTATGTTTGAAAACACGCTTATCCCAGTAGGCTTACAGAAATACGGCTGCAGCTTGGAGCAGGCTTTGAGCGAATACGGGCTTATTATGGGAATGACTATGCCTGCGCTGATGTTCCCTTCGATTTGTCTTGCGTCGCTTTCGTCGCTGATTATCCCTGAGATTAGCCAAGCAAAAGCGGAGAACAGAGCGGATTGTATTGCCAGAATGTCAAGAAAGCTTATTATTGCGTCGATTTTGTTTATTGTACCGACAACGTTATTCTTTCTGATATTTGGAGATGAGCTGTCGAGGCTGCTGTACAAGCGTGATGATGTTGGGGTGTACATAAGAATACTTGCGCTCACTATACCTTTTTCGTATATAGATAAGGTGGTTGACGGTATTTTAAAGGGAATGAATCAGCAGCTGCATTATTTTATTTATAATATAATTGACTCGGTGATAAGGGTTATATTGGCGGTTGCGCTGATACCGAGAATGGGGGTTAGAGGGGTGATTGTGATAATGTTTGTTAGCGCGGTGTTGAATTCTACGTTATCCGCTTATCGGGCAATTTCTGTGGTTTGCAAATGAGGTTTTGAGTGTAAAATAACTTGTTAAAATGATATATGAGTTTAAGAATAAAAAAGGAACATTCGACAAATAAAGACCCACTTCGTAAAAAAGTGGGTCTTTAAACTATTTTATACTCAAAATCTAAAAGATCTAGCATATTAAAGTTTTGATCAAACTTTTTCAAAAGTTTGCGGGTCGAGGGCAGAGCCCCGTC
>CACYEJ010000201.1 GCA_902773395.1 uncultured Ruminococcus sp. | reverse complement strand
ATGATAGAGCAAGTATTACCAAAATAAAGCAATCTATAAATAAATCTTTTGGTTAAAACAAAAAACAGGCAAGAGCTTGCGAATTGCTGGTCTGAGAAAGATAATTGCTAAATCTTAACGCTTTCGAGTATATTTTTAGATGTATACTTTTATTATACTACACTCCTTTTAATAATACAAGAAAACAATTTGTGAATTAATATTCATTTGGAAATATAAATTTTAAGTGCGATGTTAAAAGGTTACAAAATATTAATAGTTAATAATTTTTTTAATATTAAACATAAAAAGATTTTCTTTTTTATTGCAAAATTATTTCAAATGTGTTATCATTATTTTGTATATAAATTTGTAATTCTTAGGGTGATCGGCAAATGGGAGAGGACAGCTTTTTTAATGCACTGTTTCAGATAATGTGGAATATGGAAATAGATATATTTTCTGAAAGAAACAAAACTCTTGCTCTTTTGGCAGATGTTGTTCCCAAGTGCAAAAAACAGCGGAAACGCCTTGAAGCTATGTACGATTGCGGCGCAATGGATCTAATTGAGAGGGCAGTTGCCGAGCGTGACCAATACGAGTTAAATCTGAAAAAAGCAGTTCGAACATTGGTTTTAGAACTTGGGATAAGCGTTGATAAGTCACTTTTTTCCGTTAACCAGATAATAGATTTGTGGGACGGTGATCTCGAACATATAGAAAATTATGACGAGAACGAAGACCTCGACCACGTTCAGGAAGACGAAAGCGAAGATGAAGAAATAATTGTTAAAGAAGACTTTGAAGAGGAAGAATTCTCCGATTCTACAGAAGAACCGCAACCCGAACCACAATCCCAACCGCAACCCGAACCGCAGACCGAACAACAAAACGAACAACAACCGGAACAACAAAACGAACAGGACAGCAGCGAGCCTGTGTCCGAAGAGATAAACGAAAGCAGTAACGAGAAAAAGGACGGTGAAGAGGAAATGATTTTTTTGCAGGATATTGCAGAGGGCGAGAATAACGAGTCAAAAGAAGAGCAGCCGGCTGAAGCGCCGCAGGAAGAGGCTCCCGCAGAGGAGCAGCCGGCAGAAGAGCCGCAGCCTCCCAGAGAATCCTTATTAAAAAAGATTGCGCAATTCTGGTGCAAAAGCGATTGCGAGGACGGCAGACCTTATATGATTGCGTGCCCTGTTGGGTGGGTTTTGATTCTCCTTTGCAGTGTGCTGGGTGCGTTTATGATATACGACATTCCGCTTGGCGATAAGTTTGCCGCTCCAACGTTTGCAATGATGTTTTCTGTTCTTACCGCTAAACGGCTTTATCGTTACGAGAGCGCCGGCAGATTTAGTATTGTCGTTGGGATTTTTTATCTTGCGGCGATGTTTAGAGTAATGTGGAGCGGAAAGGGATATCCTCCGATAAATTGTGTTCCAATGGTCGCCGCTGCTTTGATTGTGTTCAATAGCGGCAGAATAGGCACAATGCTCGATGAAACAAAGAAAAATTCCTTTTTGGCTTATTTGATAATAATTGTATTCTCGGCAGCCGTTACCGTGGGCGCCTATGCGATACAGAGGGTTTAGTTTTAGCAGGTGGGCAATATGAGTGAAAAGAGAAAGACTATATTCAGAGAAGGTTTGTTCGTTGTGCCGTTTATGCTGTTGGTAACAATAATTACCGCCGCAATTATGTTCTCAGTGGGCAGAACACCGCTCGATGCAGTGGGAATTCTCGCAAGGCACGTCAAGTCCGACAAGAGTATGACACTAGAGCAATATACAGCTTATGATAGTGTAAAGTATAATTTGAAATATTACTACGGCGATGATACCGAACGTGTAAAATATGCCGAGTACAGCTATAATGCAAAGGGCGACGAAACTACTCAGAGCCTTACGCTGTTTGAGCCTCGTGACGGATTTGACCCCGGCTTCTATAAAATAGAATGGTTTCACGAAGAGGAGTATGTTACATACGCTGCTTTGGAGAACGAAAGCAAAACCGAGCTGTATCATTCCGACGAAGTGCCCGTTATGTACAACCTGATACTGTCGTATTCGTGGCAGGCTCAGACAGTGCTTTATGGGACAGAGTACGAGCCGGCAAAGGGCTATAAGCTGCTGGGCTTCATAAGCCTGTATACTTGGGATACCGAGGGCAGAGAGAATATTCTGTGGGGAATTGGCGGCAATCCGCTCCAGTTCTATTCGTACATAAAAGAAGCTGAAAATGAATATAAGAGAATTAATTTTTATTGATAAACGGAGAGGTGTAAAATAATGCCAAATTTTTCAATCGGCAGTGCAGTCGCCCTTAAAAACGGTCGGACTGCTTACATAAAGGATAAGCTTGGTGAGGGCGGACAGGGAAACGTGTACCTTGTCAGCATAGATAATAAGCCTTATGCTTTAAAGTGGTACCATAAAAAAATTGAAGAGGAGAACGACAAATTTTACGCAAACCTCTCAAACAACATCGAACAGGGAGCGCCTACTTCGGCGTTTATATGGCCGAAATACCTGTCGGAAATTATTGACGGGGAGTTTGGCTATGTCATGGAGCTTGTGCCGGAGGAGTACAGGTGCTTCTCCGACTTTTTGCTCACAAAGGAAAAGTTCCCGTCTATCTCGGTTGTTGTGAATGCGGCGCTGAATATTACGAACGGATTCAGAGAGCTTCATCGAAAGGGCTTTTCGTATCAAGATTTAAACGATGGAAATTTCTTTATAAACCCAAAAAACGGTGATGTGCTTATATGCGACACCGACAACGTTGCGCCATACGGCGAAAGTCTGGGAATTGCCGGAAAAGCTCGCTATATGGCGCCTGAGGTTGTGCGAAACATCAAGTCGCCCGATATTATGACAGACCGTTTTTCGCTTGCGGTAATTCTTTTCAGACTGCTTTTTCTTGACCACCCTCTTGAGGGAAAGCGTACGCTTTGCCCGTGTCTTACAGAAGAGCTGGAGCAGAAATTCTACGGCAAAGCGCCGCTGTTTATATATGATCCGAACGATAACAGCAATCTTCCCGTGAGGGGCGTTCACTGTAATGTAATTAAGCTTTGGAAATTTTACCCTAAATTCATTCGTGAGAAATTTACGAAGGCATTTTCGCAGGAATGTCTGCACGGAGATACCGCAAGACCAACAGACAATGATTGGCAGATTGCTTTTACACGTCTGCGTGACTGTATCGTAGAATGTCCATGCGGCGGAGAAACATTTCTCGATTTAAATGCGGCGGATTCCAATTGTATCAACTGCGGAATAAAGATTCCACGTCCGCCGCTTCTTTTGACGAAGAAATACAAGGTGGCTTTATTTCCGGGAAATAAGCTGTACCGCTGTCATACTGATGAGGACAGCGATGATTATTCGATTACCGACGGTTTAGTAATCAGAAGCCACAACCGCCCCGATATTTGGGGAATAAAAAATCTCACCGTAAATAATTGGACAGTCGTTACAAAGGACGGAAAGACGAATATTTTGCCAAGCGGAAAGGTGCTGATTATAGTAAAAACGGATAGCATTGATTTTGGAAATTGCGAGGGAAGAATTGAATTAAGGGGGAATTAATTTTTTATACTCAAAATCTAAAAGATCTAGCATATTAAAGTTTTGATCAAAATTTTGATAGATCAAGTTATCAAAAAATTAAAAACAATCCCATAATAAAAAACTTTCGATTAAAACAAAAACAGGCAAGAGCCTGCGAATTGCCGGTCTGAGAATGATAAGCGCTAAATCTTAACGCTTTCGAGTATAAACAACACATCAAGTAAAAAACTCCCAAAACAGAAACCTATCTGTTTCGGGAGTTTTTTTACAACATTTTTATTATCCCCAAAAGCTCCTTTGGAGAATAAATGACTTTATTACAAATACTCAATTCACGCTCATTCCCAAAGCCGTAAGCACACCCCACAGTTTTCAGACCGTTTGCAGTACCAACTCTAAAATCGGATTCTCTGTCCCCGATGACAATATATTTTTCATCGGGGAAATCTCTTTGTATAAATTGGAAAATATTCTCTTTTGGAATATATCCAAATTTTTCAGCGGCGTAATATCCGTCAAACCACCTGTCAAGCCTAAAATAATTTCTGTGAGCCTGCAAATATTCATCGTGGCAGTTGGAGAGTATTACCATAGTATAACCGCTGTCTTTAAGCGAGGAGAGAGCTTCCTCAATGCCGTCATACAGTACCGCCGCTCCCTCGGAAATCAGATTAACCATTTCACGTCCGACTTCATTGGCAGTGCGTTTCATGATGTCGGGCGGCAAGTCGGGCATGAAGCTCTGCCACATTTCATCTGCTGTCATACCGAGATATCTTGACATTTCCTCATCTGAATAATAACGCTTCTCTGCATAGCCGTCGGCAACAAGCCGCTCATATGCGCGGCGGAAAGCGCAGCCGTACAGGTGAGCCGTGTTGTGAAGTGTGCCGTCGTAGTCAAAAATCAGAACCATAATTTTACATCTGCTTCATAAGGTTGACCATTTCAATTGCTGACAACGCGCAGTCATAGCCCTTGTTGCCTGCTTTAGTTCCGGAACGCTCAATAGCCTGCTCGATATTCTCGGTAGCGATTACGCCGAACAGAACGGGGATACCGCTCTTCAAACCAACCTGCGCAATGCCCTTTGTAGTTTCGTTGATAACAAGCTCATAGTGCGAGGTAGAGCCTCTGATTACTGCGCCAACACAGATAACAGCGTCATACTTTCCGCTTTCAGCCATTTTCTGAGCAACAATGGGAATCTCGAAAGCGCCGGGTACCCAAGCGGCGTCGATGTTTTTCTCGTCCACACCGTGACGAACAAGACCGTCAACAGCGCCGTCAAGCAGTTTCTCAACAATAAAGCTGTTGAATCTTGAAGCGATAATGCCTACTTTCATTCCCTCCGGCGCGACTACTTTACCCTCTAAAAAATTGATGTTCATAGTATTGTTCCTCCTGATAATATATTAATCGTCTTGTAAATTAATGTCGTTGAAAATATGACCCATTCTGTCTTTTTTTGTTTTCAAGTAGAGCTTGTCGTACTTGCCGGGGGCAATCTCAATCGGGATACGTTCTTTGATAGTAAAGTCAAAGCCGTCCAATCCGTAAATCTTGCTGGGATTATTGGTGAGCAGACGAAGTGATTTTACTCCGAGATTCTGTAAAATCTGAGCGCCGCTCCAGTACTCACGAAGATCCGGCGCAAATCCAAGCTCAATATTAGCGTCAACCGTGTCACGTCCGTGTTCTTGAAGTTCATAGGCGCGGAGCTTATTGATAAGACCTATTCCACGACCCTCCTGCCGCATATAGAGAATTATTCCACGACCCTCCTCCTGAATCATTTTCATGGCGGTGTGAAGCTGTTCGCCGCAGTCGCAGCGAGCCGAACCAAAGACGTCGCCTGTCAAACATTCGGAATGTACGCGGCAGAGGATATTTTCTCCGTCGCCGATATCGCCGCAAACCAAAGCGACATGATGTTCTCCCGTAATGTCGTTGACAAAGCCGTAAATCTGAAAATCTCCGTAAGCAGTCGGAAGCTTAGCGCAAGCGTGCTGCTGCATATGGTTCTCGTGTCGGCGAAGATAATCCTGCAAATCCTTTATGGTGATAAAGCAGAGGTCAAATTTGACAGCCATTTCCTGAAGCTCAGGTGTACGCATCATCGTGCCGTCATCACGCATAATCTCGCAGCAAAGACCGCATTCCTCCAAGCCGGCAAGACGGCACAAATCCACGGTAGCCTCTGTGTGACCGCTGCGAACGAGTACGCCGCCTTTGCGCGCGGTAAGAGGAAACACGTGACCGGGACGGCGAAGCTGCTCCGGCTTTGTGTTCGGGTCGGCGCAAGCGCGGCAGGTGAAGCCTCTTTCGGCGGCGGAAATGCCTGTAGTTGTTTCTACGTGGTCAATAGACACGGTGAAGGCTGTGCTGTGGTTGTCGGTATTTTCGGAAACCATTTGCGGCAGATTAAGCCGTTTAGCAATTTCGGCAGACATCGGGGTACAAATCAAACCTCTGGCGTGAGTAGCCATAAAGTTGACATTTTCGGTAGTGGCAAACTGAGCCGCGCATATCAAATCGCCCTCATTTTCTCTGTCGGGGTCGTCGGTGCAGAGAATGAGCTTGCCGGATTTGAGCGCTCCAAGCGCTTCGGGGATTGTGTTGTATTTGAATCTCATTTGTAAAGTCCTCCTTTTTTTATGTTATATTTAAATTAAAGATTTAGCATTTTAAAGTTTTGATCAAACTTTTTCAAAAGTTTGCGGGTCGAGGGCAGAGCCCCGTCGCTGACGAAACAAATCAGCAAAGAGAAATAAACT
>CACYEJ010000200.1 GCA_902773395.1 uncultured Ruminococcus sp. | reverse complement strand
TTTGACAAGCAGTTCTTCCTGCTGCTGAACTGATTGACTTCCCGCTTCGTCACCCGGCGTAGCAAAACCATTCGCCGGCATGAGCTCGAACAACATAGCAAATACCAGAATCAAGGCCAGTGCTTTGGATACTACTAAATGTTTCATTACTTTGCTCCTTTCTTTTCTCTCCAGGTATTGTCTACTCTCTCATTTAAATCTTTAAAACGTCACAAAAGCACCACCTGTTCCGATTGGAATAGCTGGTGCTTTTGTTCCTGTGATACCTGTATCATGAAACTATTCGCACACCTTGGATCAGTATGTGCGCTCAGTTATCATTCTTATGAGTATTCTGAGTGTCTGCTGTTGCCTGCTTTTTGTGTTCAACCACAGGACGCTCGGGCTGGTAAAAGACCCCGTAGCATTCAGGCGGCCAGCCGTATCCTCCGCCGATAAGCACCTTGGAGATCAGTTTCGAACCTTTTTTGTCAGTCGCTTTCATAAAATACCCTCTTTCTTTGATTCTCTTGCAGCAAGTTTTCTATGTACACAGATATCACACAGGTTAAAACAGCTAGCATGCTATAGATCATCAAGTCTGCAAATCGTTTTCCAACGCATTGCAGCAGAATAATAATGAGAAGAAAGAGATTTTTCCTCCTATGATTGGCAACCACCACATCTTGGCCAAAATGTACCTGCGGCGGATAAATTGGTTTGGTAATTAAAGCAATCATCAAAATTAGGGCATCAATCATCCAAACGATCTTTATCGGCAACTGTTTCACCAGCAACCCAAGAAGACAGGTGTTTACGAATACTATCAGTAAACTAAGGAGTTGACAGGCCCACGCCTTTGACGCATGCCATCCTCCAAAGCGTCTTCTCAGCAAGTATAAAACCAATGAGTATACCGTAGCCTGCTGAAACACATGCAAGAGTAAAGACAATGGGAGCAAACACAAGAAAAATAGAGCAGTAAAAAGTCTTTTCTCAACAGAATAAATGCATAAAAGTCGCTCTTCATCCTGTATCAGATTTCTTTTTAAACATGCGTCAACAATTAGAACGGAACAATGATGCACATGAATCACCATGTGAAAAATACCAGATTTTACAATACTATTGTGCGTATTTGCAGTAAGTGCTTGTTTTTTGCAGTAAAAGCAGGTAATTATTAGTTGTTGAACTTTTCAAAACGCCTTTTCCATCTCTCTATAGCATGACCGTATCTCGATTGATAGGCGCACATCATCTCGTGCCTCTCCTGAACGTCGTCGCGTACAACAGTCATCTGTTGTGGAAGGTGTCAGTAATTCTTGCCTTTTCTCGAGAATTGCCGATAAATACCGGAACGCTCTGTGTTGTTGGAAGCGAGAGTCCCAGCGGCCCCGAGAGGTTAAAATCACCCGGCGCGAATACCTCTCTAAAGAAGGGATAAACGCCAGATGGCTTAACAACAATTGCAGGATCAAAAGAGAAAACCCGTAAAAGCAGGTTACAGACAAACGAACCAAGCAAATACGGGTTTGATATATTCGGGATATTGACAATTATTTTAAGAGCAAATTCTTATTGATAACATCAATACGCATACACCCACACAGCAAAAGTAATATTAACTGCTAATAATAATCGAGTATGCGCAACTGAAGAACCAATAATGCGTCGTTTCTTTACAAATCATGTTGACCTTTCTCCGGAATACATTATTCACTCTTATCAGCATTCTTTTCAGGAATGATTTGCGCAGAGAAACAAAAGCATTGCTTCTCTTCTTGATAATCCAATGCATAATCTGCGTTATATCTGTTCAATATCGCAGCAATATTTTTTAGGCCATATCCATGGTTATAGGAATCGCCTTTGGTGGTAGCAACAGAATTATCCACAATCTTGACCGGGCCTGCTGTCGGATTCTCAATGTACAGAAAGCTTACATCTGAGTCGGCGGACATTCGTAAACGGATAACCCTGCGAACAGGATCATGTATCTTTTCACATTCTGTAATAGCATTATCAATCAAGTTTGACAACACAACCACAAGCGCATCATCTGGAAGTGCAAAACCGCTTAAATCATCAAGATTAACTTGGAGCGTAATGCCTTTGCCTTGTGCAAGTGCATACTTTTGATTCAGGATCGCATCTACAACGCTTCTTCTGGTACTAACAAATAGTGCCTTTGATGAATCTGTTTGAATCAACTGATCCACATATGATATCAGTTCTTCCTTTGTGTCATCCCTCTGCGCCAAGGAATTAATTACTGCCAATTGATTCTGGAAGTCATGGGTTTGCTTTCTCTGTTCTGCGTAAGCATTCATCCAAGCATTGACGTTGTCCTGGGCGACCCGCATAGAATGCTGCAAGAAGGAGCGATCCTGAAGTGCCTGTTGCTGTCGATCCAGGTAGTTCAAGAGTGTAATCGCAAGAATATCTAGAACTGCCAATAATACACAACATGCTAATATATGTGGAGCCGCTTCAGGTGCTGCAGCATATACTTCCAATAATGCGGCTGAAATCACCGTAGACAAAAGCGGGAACATGATGACTCTCAACCAATCTCTCCATGAAGCTGTTTGAAAATGAGTTTGTTTACGGAGAATGACTTTTAAGACCACAATGAGCAGTAGCTCGATCATTTTTGCAGCGTAGCAAAAAGCATAATATGAAAAAGGGTCTTGCATATATCCTTTTGCATCCCGCAGAAAAAGAGATGAAACCCCAGAAAGAATGATGCTGTCAAACACGATCATGATTGAAGAAAACAATACGGATACAAGCAGACATTTTATTATTTGAGCTTTAAAAACCAACCACAGCCACAACGTATCGATAACTACAAATGCTACGATTTTCACAAAAAACATTCCTGGCAAAAACACAAGAACTGCAACGTGACCAGCAAATAATAAGAGAAATGAAAGCCAACGTCGCCATCCTCGGTATTTACACGAGAAAAAGCTGCTGCCTAGTTGATATACGGCAAAGGCCTCAAGAAAGTTTAGAAGCAGATTCAATATGTATGACAGCAGTATATTCATATAACCCGTCCCTTCCACAGCAAAAAACGTTTCTTCACTTCAGCGTACTGTCGTTCAGAAACTTTAAGCTCAGTCCCATCTTTTAGCATCGCATAATAGTTTTTGATCCTTACAACATGAGCCATGTTGACCAGAAAACTTTTCTGTAGCCTCAGAAACCCTTTTTCTGAAAGGATCGCATCATAATCAGACAATTTCCCGGGACATTCCAATGGTTCTTGACTATTTGTTAAATGAAACAAAACTGATCTTCTTTGCGTCCCTTCCAGGTATTCAACACATTTTAGGGTAATATCTACTGTACAATCTCGCGTATTGACTGTAATCATCTGTGCGTTCTCAAAGAGATTCTCACGCACCTCATTTAAACAGTCTTCTAATTCGTTTTCCAATCTGTTCTTTAATAGATAACGAAAAGCATTTACACGATAACCAGAGGGCGCATACTCTATCCATCCGGTAACAAATACAAGAATAAGATCAGGATAATGAAGTCGCAAATCACGTGCAGCTTCAATTCCATTGATTCCCGGCATATCGATATCTAAGAAGAGCACATCATAGTTAGACAGATCCAGACTTAACAGGGATTGAACATTATTAAATTGATGAACATCAAGATTGATGTCTTTTAATGCACCATAGTCATGAATGCTCCGTTCAAAAGAATTGAGAAATCCTTGACTATCATCACAAATTGCTATCTTCATATTCCAAACAATCCCCATTCGAGTTTTTTTCTTCTTCATAATAGCAATTCCCTCGAATCTGTCAATCATTTTTTGCAAATGCTGATCTTTAGCACTATTATTTGCTTATTTTGTGCTAAAGTCAAGAAAAATGTTGAACATTAGCACAGATTGAGGACTTTGTTAATGAATATATATGACTATAATGGAAGAAAGAATATCTGTGGAGAAAAAATACGGATGCTCCGAATTAAACACCATTGGTCACAAAACAAGCTGGCAAATGAGCTTCAGCTTAAGGGCATCATTATTGGACGTGATTCAATCAATCGGATCGAAAAAGGGACACGTTTTGTCGCTGATTATGAACTCAAAATCCTTGCTGAAGTTTTTGACATCCCCATATATGATTTATTTAACAACAAATGACTTCGATGTTTACAGAATATTGAAGTCATTTGTTGTTTCGCTTACCTACAAATCAATCCAAACCCAATAATAGTAGAACTAGTAAGTGCAAAGGTATTCTGCCGCACAGAGTCCCCGGAATTGCCTTCTATGGTGTGGATGTACCCATCCTCGACTTTTTCGACGATGCCGACGTGGTCGGGGTCGCCGCTGTTGTCCCAGTCGAAGAAGATGATGTCGCCGGGGTTGGGGGTTGCGCCGCCGTCCAGCCATTGGTTGTGGTCTTTGAACCAGTTGACGCCGGTTTCGCACCAGGAGAAGTTCGGCATGACGCCGCTTTCGATGTAGCCGCACTCGTTGGCGCACCAGGAA
>CACYEJ010000199.1 GCA_902773395.1 uncultured Ruminococcus sp. | reverse complement strand
GACTGGGCTCTGCCCAGACCCGCAAACTTTTGAAAAAGTTTGATCAAAACTTTTATATGCTAGATCTTTTAGATTTTGAGTATAAAAAATAATAATTCACATATGGATAAATCTTATATATTTTAATTTTGTAAATACGCTTGTACATTCTCCATTTCAGCCGCAGTTTGTTCGTTTTCGAGAAATTCCCATGAGTAGATAATAAATCCGTCTGTGTTCGCTGAACGTGTGTATTCTATTTGATGCGCTATTATGTCATCGCTGAGCAGCCATGTCCCGTCATCTTCGCTGCTGCCGGCTTTGTACAGTGCAAGCCCTATATATAGCTTGATTCTATCATTCGTTATTATGTTTTTCCATGCGTCTACGGTTTCTTCATAGGGCAGATACGGATTATCTGAGTTGAAATATATCTGCGGCGCTATGTAGTCTACATATCCGTAACGGCTGCACCATGAGTATACGTCTGCGCCCATTTCCAGATCGTTTTCTATGTTGCCCTGCGGCGATATCCCAAAAAGTATTTCTTCGTCCGCTGTCTTGACTACTGCGTATATCCCCGAAATAAGTACGTTTATATTTGTACATCTCCACTGCAAAAGCGGAAGTGCTTCGTCATAGCTGTCTAGTCCTTCCACGTATTCGTCGTAGTCCTCGGAGTCATATTCAAGCTCCGTGAATAAGTAAAAATAATCATCAAGATGTACTCCGTCTACGTCATAATTATTCACAAGCTCCCGTACACCGTCGATTATCAACGCCCGTGCTTCCGGCTTTGCGGGGTTAAGATAGAATCCGCCGTTGTAGTATATGATGTTGCGGTCGTTGCTAGGGTTGTCATCGTGAAGCCATTTGTAGCAGGGGCTGTTCTCACTGAGCGTGTCCTCTTCCGTGTCGGATATAACTCTGAACGGATTTAGCCATGCGTGAAATTCAAGTCCGGCTTTGTGAGATGCACTCACCATGTATGCAAGCGGATCATAGTCCGGCGCAATGTCCGGACTGCCGGTGAATATGTCGGAGTAGGGGAAAATCTCCGACGGGTACGCTGCGTCACAGTGGGAACGGACGTGTACAAATAGCGTGTTGATGTTACAATTTTTGGCAATTCTTATAATGTTGTCAAAATGTGCCTTGAATTCTTCCTCGCTCATTGAAGTGCTTCCGTTCGACAAATTGAAGTACGGCACCCATATCCCACGCATTTCTCCGTTGTGGAAAATATGGCTGCTGTTTTGTGATTTCTTCGGCGTGCAGATGATTTCATCGGGGGTTTCTGCTGAATTGGTTTCGACAACGGCTTCCTGCTTTTCAAATTCGTTTCGCTTACAGCATATCATTATCACAGAGAAAAATAAACACAGCGATAGTATTATTGGGAAAATTCGTTTAAAAGCAACAGGCATTGCATAACGTCCTTTCATTTATTATTCCACGTTCAATTATATCAAAACTGCTGTGTCAAATGAGGTAAAAAATGAGTACTACAATAAATTTTTATGTTGGTATAGATTATGACAATAAATCAGTAAAAGAATTTTTGCGGCGGAAATGTGAGGTTTCTTCAACCCTGCTTACTCAGCTAAAGCTCTGCCCAAACGGTATTACGAGAAACGGCGAGCATATCCGGACTATAGATATTCTTCGTGTGGGCGATGACGTTGCGATAACTCTTCCACAAGAGATTAATAATATTAATCCGGTGAATTTGCCTGTGAAAATCTTGTACGAGGACGAACATATTATTGTATTCGATAAGGCTCCGTTTATGGCGGTTCATCCGGTGCGTGGGCATATAGATGACACACTGGCAAATGCGGCGGCTTATTACGCAAAGTGTAAGGGCGAGGTGTGGACGTTCCGTGCGATAAACCGCCTTGACAGAGATACATCGGGAGTGCTGCTTACCGCAAAAAATCCTTATGCAGCTGCAAAGCTTCCGAAATCTGTGAATAAAAAATATGTCGCAGTGTGTGAGGGGATTTTGAAAAACAGCGGTACTGTTGATATGCCGATTCGATTTAAAGAGGGTCATTCTATACAAAGAGAAGTCGGAGAGGGAGGAGTACGTGCGGTAACTCATTATAAACCGATAAAGTGGGGAAATAATCATACATTGGTTGAGTTTGTGCTTGAAACAGGCAGAACGCACCAGATAAGGGTACATATGTCATATTTGGGATATCCGCTTGCCGGAGATGATATGTATGGTGGGGGACTGGAGTTTATAAATAGACAGGCACTTCATTGTGAGGAGGTTAGTTTTTTGCACCCTATTACGGGGGAGATGATGAAGGTAGATAGTGGGTTGCCTAAGGAGTTTTTAGATATAATAGATTCACCGTCCATAACTTAAATATATTTTGGATTAATACGCTTTAAATAATATAATAAAATAATATCTAATATAAAAATTTATATATTTTAAAGTTGAATATTGTGATAATAGAGTACATGAATATATTAATCCACAAAAGTCATATTGCTTTCTGTTGCCGGGCGGGTGATTTACTTTGTACATGCCATTGTTTAAAAAACGTGCTAAATTAGTATTGCCCACGCTGTTTGGATTTACACAGCTTATTTGCTTTTACGGGGCTTATTTGCATGAAAGTGATGAGGATTTAATTGCTCTTTATTGCGAGAATTATATCGGGTTATATAAAAAAATGCTCACAAGATTAGATTTGTTTAAAATCTAATCTTGTGAGCTAATTATTATGCTTTCAAACCGGTTAATTTTTCAAATTCTGAAACGGTTACGTTGTATCGTCCGGCTGCTTCGGCTAGTGTTAAAATTCCGTCTTTTACAAGGCTGACAAGGATTTCGAGAATACCTTCTTTTTTGCCTTCTGCTTTGCCTTCTAATTTTCCTTCTGCTCTTCCTTCTGCTCTTCCTTTTTGTATACCTATTGCTTCACCCATTGCCTTGCCTTCTTCGAGCGTCTGATTACGAACCTTTTCCTCGTTGTATTCTGTAATACACATACGTGTCACCTCCGCTTT
>CACYEJ010000198.1 GCA_902773395.1 uncultured Ruminococcus sp. | reverse complement strand
TTTCTGTAGGTATAACCTGAATTTTCTGGAGTGAACGTAAAACTGCCACCGGCAAAAGCAAGATATCCACCAGCCTGTACAGATTCAACTTCGCTATAATGGTTTACTTCACTTGATTCAACTGCATTGTTATCAGAATTGGTTTCATTATTAGTTGAACCCGCTGATTCAGGATTATCACGCTCAATCTTTGAAAGTGTTCGGAAATAATTACCACTACCGTCTGTTAGAGTAAGACCAAGTTTTGTTAAATTTGAATCAGTAACGGCTGTATCTGGTGCACTAAAACCACTTGCTAATACATCCACTTCGTTTGCAACAGCATTTTCTTTAAGGATATTCATTGCACCTGTAAGATGTACTTTTACAAATGCATCAACATTACCCGTGTTTACAACTCCAACATCCTTATTTACTACCTGTCCGGGAAGTAAATTTTCCGGTGGTGTAAAGTCCTCGGCGATTGCTACACCATAGTTTGCATTAGCTGTCAAACGGTTGGTAACTTCATCTTTACTCGTTAACCACGCAAATGATGTGCATTGAAAAATACTATATTTTCAAAAATTCCGCATTTCATGCGGCTTTTAGGGCTTTTTATCCCCTGAAAAAACGGCTAAAAACGGGTACTGATATTCGGTTTGAGAATAGCAAAAAGGGTATCGATGCTTTTTTCGCCTTACAAAACATCAATACCCGTCATATTTTTATTCAACTTCCTGCGTAACCGTATATCCACCGCAAAACGTAACTACAATTTTTTCTTTGCTCACAGCTTCTATTTTCGCAAGAATCCTGCCCAAAAGACTGTCGTCAAAATCTGTCAGCGGTTTTAGCCCTTTCAAAAGCTCTCTTGCCGATTCTTCACGCAGAACATTTCTGCGGCAGTCATCTTGCTGTCGGATCAGATCTTCAAGCTGATGAGCATATTCGCTTTCTTGTTTATTCAAGTTTTTCAGTTCTTCACTCATTTGCTCGAACATACTTCCGCTGACGTTTGCAAGTATCGACTCACGTTCCTGTTCAATCTCTGCCAGTTTTTCGTTGATCTTTTTTATACGTTTCTCAATATCACCGATTTCAGCCGATACTATTTTGCTGCTTTCTTCAATACAGCCGTCAACATTATCCATCTTTTCTATGGCACCGTTTACAGCATTCAAAACGGCTTGTTGAAGAATATCTTCATGATATGACGGTGACTTCGGACATTTTTTGCCTTCCATGCGGTTCTTACATCTCCACACGCCTACCTTCTCGCCTTTCAGAATCCACGTTGTGCGTTTATAAAATCCACCGCAATAGGGGCAGATCAGCAGCCTGCTCATGCAGTATTTAGTCACATACCTGCCCTTTTCTTTTGTGCCTTTCTTTGCGTCTCTCTTTCGCTTTTCAAGCTCCAAGCGAACCGTGTCATACGTTTTTCTGTCAATAATGGCTTCGTGACAGTCCTGAATGAGATATTTCGGTTTTTGACCTGTGTTTTTCTTTCTTTCGTGAGTAATGCAGTCAACCGTATAGCTCTTCTGCAAAATAGCATCACCGACATACTTTTCATTCTTTAATATTTGGTATACATGATTTCTCGTCCACTCCGTGCTACCGTTTCTGCGTTTTGCTCCCATTTTCATCAGTTCTTCGGCAATCTCAACAGACCGCTTACCCTTAGCATATTCTTGGAAAATAAACCTTACTATTTTCGCTTCATCTTCCACAATATAAGGCGTTCCGTTCTCATCAAGTCGGTATCCAAGCATTTGATGAAAACAATAATGAACATTCCCTTCACGGTAGGATTTTTCAATACCCCATTTGACATTTTTGCTGATAGATTCGCTTTCTGCCTGCGCAAACGATGCATAAAGGCTGATAGCAAACTCGGAACTCATGGAGCTTGTATTGATGTTTTCTTTCTCGAAAATAACCGTCACGCCAAGTGATTTCAGTTCACGAACATAATCAAGACAATCCACGGTATTTCGTGCAAAGCGGCTGATACTTTTACATAAAATAAGGTCTATTTTCTTTCGTCTCGCCGCCCGTATCATTCTGTTAAACTGAGTCCTGTTCTTAGTTCGTGTGCCGCTGATACCTTCGTCCGCATAGATCCCGACAAGCTGCCAGTCGGGATTTCGTGTTATGTAATCGGTATAGTAGCTGATCTGTGTGGAGTATGAATTTTGC
>CACYEJ010000197.1 GCA_902773395.1 uncultured Ruminococcus sp. | reverse complement strand
TTTATATCCGTTAATAACTGCATACAGCAAAGACGATAAGGACGCAGCAGAGTTGTCCAATGCTCGAAGAATCAAGGGCGAGCGCATCCCTGCTCCTGCAAATGGTTCCAGCAAGCTACAGGAAATCGTTCTTAAAGCAATTGAGTACCTGCCGGAAAATCGCTACAAAACAGCTGAAGAATTTAAGAACGCACTGATTAATTATGACAAAGATACCGAACCAGCAACAAAACCGGATGCTTTGCCCGTTACTTCAAAAAGAGAAGATTCCGAAATCAACAAGAATTCAAATGATATCGATATTTCGCATTCTCAGTCACCGGTTTCCAATATCCCTGTCGCCAACGCGCTTCTTATGGACAAACCAGTCACAGCTGCCCCTGTAGCCAAAGCGCCTGCTATGAACAACCAAGCCGTCAAAGTTTCTGTTGACAATTCTACTATAATGGATACTCCCAACGCGAATGTTCCTGTCCCCAACTCGCTTCTAATGGTCAAACGAAAACAGGATACACAACTACCCATTAATTTCCAAGTAACCCAACATCAAGAAAAAACTAAAGAAAAACGTCAAAAGATTAATAAGTATGTTGTTTCAGCTGTTGCTATCATATTCTTTTTAGTACTGACTGTATGGAATATCATACCTTATTTAAGATATAATCGCGCAACCAATCTGATGAAAGACCACTCCTACTCTGATGCATACGATATTTTTGATTCTCTCGGAGATTATAAAGACAGCAAAGAAATGGCAATCGAAGTCCTTTATCAAAAGGCACTGTATCTTGCCTCCAATACAAAGTATAAAGAAGCGAGCGAGATATTTGAATCTCTGCACAACTACAAGGATAGTAAAGAACAATATGTAGAAGCTCGTTATCAATACGGACTCAAACTAATGGAAGAGAATAATTGGAAGTACGCTATCGATGTATTTTCAGATTTACAAGATTATAAAGAAGGAAATGAGAAATATCAAGAAGCGCGTTATCAGAATGCCCTAAACATGATGGCAACTTCACAGTGGGAGAAAGCAGCAAGTCTTTTCGACGATTTGGGGAAATACAAAGACAGTGAATCCCAACGTAATGAAGCTTATTATCAAATGGCAATAGAACTAGTTGAACAAGAAGAATACGAAGACGCTGTATTCTGGTTTACCGAGCTTGGTTCCTATAAAAAGAGTAAAAACAAGGCAAACGATGCAAAATACAGGTATGTTTTAGCCAATAAAAACAATACAGATACCACCACTTACGAATACCTAAAAGCCTTAAAAAATGCGAATTACATGGACAGCAAAAAGATTTATAATTCACTATATGCTTGGAAAATCATAAATATATATTTTAATTCTGATGAAGACGATACAAATAAGTATTCTTCTATCAGTAAATATGACCCTGTATACTGTCATTTTGAGGTTTCCGGTGGCCCACCGAATGGTTCAACGTATATATATAGTACAGATATTTTTCCCGATGGTTCTTCAAACGAAAAAAATAAAAGCAGCGAAAAATATCGTTTGGGAGATACCATATCGTGGGGATGGAGTGATGGTATCTATTACGATCCCGCCTATGGAGAAACAGGAACGCTGACAATGCGTTTTTACGATGAAAGTGGTAATTTAATGGGAAAAGGTTCCGTGAATATCACTTGGTAGTAGTTATTGGCAAAAAATATATTAGTTTACAGAAGGTAAAGAGAATGTCAAATGTGATATTATCAAAAACACCATGGGCAGAATGGAGCCTTAAGTCTGTTTTAGAGAACGGTACTTTCGGAATAGTTTACCATGCATTTCTGGCTAATAGCAAGTCGGCTAATCCTGCCGCAATCAGACACATTTCTGTTCCCGCTTCACAGGAAGAAATTGACGTAGTAGTTAATAAAGGCATTAATTCCGATACAAACGCTCTAAATGTTTTTTTTGATAACGTTTCAGATGAATACGTTAACCAAATCAGTGCCATATGTCAGGTGAAAGACAGCAACATCGTATTGTATGAAGATGTTAAAAAGCAAAAAAAGATCAACGGAATTGGTTTTGATGTTTTTATAAGAACCGAGCTTCTCCAATCTCTTCCGGAACACATGAAAAGCAGAGTCATTGATGACAGCGAAATCGTACATATCGGAACAGATATTTGCACTGCTATCTCCCGATGCAGTACAAAAGGTATCATACATAGAGAAATAAGCCCATCAAATATTTTTGTATCCAACACAAAAGACTATAAGCTCGGTAATTTTGAAGTATCAGTTATTAATCCGGAAACAAACTCAACAAGACGGTTTTATTATGCACCGGAGTTGTTCATTGATGAGCCAGTCTTCAATGAACAAACCGAGGTATACGCGCTTGGCATTACTCTTTATTGCCTATTGAATAAGGATTTGTTTCCGTTCTTAACTGCGTACAGCAAGGA
>CACYEJ010000196.1 GCA_902773395.1 uncultured Ruminococcus sp. | reverse complement strand
TTTTCATTTTGTCAAGTGGTATTTTGTACGAGATTTTATTTCTTTTTTGTGCTTCTTGCTCTTACCCTTAAGTTGTGGATAGTGGTTTCCAATTCATTCGAAACATGTTGCAAATGAAATTAAGCTGTCCAAATTATTTACCGTTAATGCCTCTATAGCTATTATTGCTGCTTTAGAGGTATTAACGGTCTACGTAAAGTGAATAAAGAAAAGCAAATCGGATTGAAAGAATGATTTAAGAACTCTTGCAATATGGATAGATAATATGAAGTGACATTACATAGAAGTGGAATATGGATAATATCCTTGAGATTGCCTTTCATAGACGGTTCTAATTATATCTCCACATATGTTATAAATACCACTTTTCTCCTTTTTGGCATTTGCTCCACTTGTAAGAACAACTACGCCGCTTAAATCGCTTGTGTCAAAGGCAAAACTTGAATACATTCCAAAATTGCTTCCAGTATGATAATGCATTGTCCTTCCTTTTATGATGCTATCTGAAATATAATTGCAAAGGCAACAACTTGTAGTTCCTGATTGGTATTGTATTTTTAGTATCTCGTTGACACTTTCAGACGAAAGTATTTGTTCGCCGTTTTCTCCAGTTCCATTATTTAATAGTACGCACAGCATTTTTGCATAGTCTGCGGCACTTATAGTAATGTTACCTTGATAAATGTGGTGCGTTTGTCCCAATTCATTCTGGCATTTTTCTCTTAATTGTCGCTTCACAGAGTATGATACGTTTCCACTTGTATTATATAGATTTGCTATGCTAGTGGAATCATTAATTCTTGACGCAAGGAATGATCCCTTGATCCCAAGAGGCTGAAACAACTGTTTCTCTGTATATTCATAAAACGGTATGCCTGTTTTTTTCTCGACGGCAGCTGTAAGTACAGCTATCCCGAAATTTGAATAGTTATGTTTATTCCCCGGTCGATTTCCAGAATAACTTGTAGCTTGAGAAAGAAGTTTATTAAGAGGAGTAGATGAATTGTTGTTTCGGGAAGATAAAAAATTTTGGGAATCGATTATGCTTGAAGTATGTGACATCAGCATTCGTGGCGTAATGGCAATATTGGAATATTTTTTGTTTCTTACCCGATAGCCTAGATAATCGCCTATATCATTGTCAATATCAATTATTCCCTCTTCAGAAAGCTTCATTACCGCTAGGGCGTCTATTAATTTTGAGAGTGAGGCTGATCGAAATACAGTTTCAGTTGTTACAGGTAAACCCTTAGATTTATCAGCACTTCCATAATTATAGCATTCATATACAACGCCGTTCTTAATGATAGCTACCTGTACGCCTGTTGCACCATATGACGATGAGATCTCGTCAAGAGTATGTTTAAGATCGTTATCAACTTCTTTTATCTTTCCTATACTATTTCTGTCCTGATCATGTGATGACTTTTCATCATTACTAATTAATCCATTTGAGCTATCACTTACGGAATTGATTACATTAGAATTTGAAAGAACGCTATGGTTTTCTTTATTTATTAACCCAGAAACTATACGATATGTATTAAAAATAGAAAGACCGACAAATATACAGAGTAATATAGGAATTACCCATAGTTTTAATAATTTGTTTATTCTATTGATACGAGAAATATTCATTTAAGCTCCTCCTGTTATCAACAGAAAACACTAATTTCTCCAATGCAGACATTATTTTCATACTTATAACCCTTATAGCCTGATTCGACGTAAATAATTACGTATCGCGTTTTAATAGGACTATTAAATACAAAAATATTTTCTTCATATTCGGTTTCTTTAATATCGTCTGCGCTTCCACTTAGTTGGGTTCCGTCACTAAATTCTAACGTGAAATCATGTAGTCTGCCGTTTTTTTCATATAATTCTTCATATCCCTCTATAAATTTTCCCTTATACACACCGTTCCAAGTGTTTCCGTTGATAAATTCAATTCCTTTGATAGTCGTTGTTTTTGCAAAATCCAATCTTATCCAGCTTCCTTTACCTGCGGGGGTTCCATAGGCCATCCAACAAGTTTCAGGTTTTCCGTCAACGGCCATATCTGATCCATATTTTCGACCGTATTTGCCTTTTCCAGCACTTCCGCTGCATGATGTTTTTTTCACAGGAATGATATTTGACGTATCATAATCCGTACTCGCATCTTCAGAATCTTCTGAACTTTCAGACGAGTCATCAGAATATTCATCAAATGTGGAACTTGCTCCTATGCTGCTATCTATATATGAATCACCATTATTTGATGTGTTACTATTGGATGCAATGATAATAGCTATGATTACGATAATTGCCCCAATAATTGCGTATTTAGTTAAATCATTGTTTGTTTTACCTGAAGGCACCTGTTGAGAATGTGTTGGATAACGGTATGAAGGCTGCGGATAAGATATCTGGCTGCTCATGTTATTCTGGACAGATTCATTCATTATTTGAACATTGGCATCAGGTCTACTCTTTTCAGGTGCAATGACAATAGGATCATTGTCAGTCTGTGACTGAGCATGCGGTGCAGCAATATTTATCAAGTTGTTGTTTATCTCGGAATCTTCTCTTTTTGGAGTAACGGGCAAAGCCTCTGTTTTTGTTGCGGATGCAGTATCTTTGTTATAATTTATCAGTGTGTTTTTAAAGTCTTCCGCTGTTTTGTAGCGATTTTCCGGCAGGTACTCAATTGCTTTAAGAACGATTTCCTGTAGCTTTCTGGAACCATTTGCAGGTGCGGGAATGCGCTCGCCCTTGATTCTTCGAGCATTGGACAACTCTGCTGCGTCCTTATCGTCTTTGCTGTATGCAGTTATTAACGGATATAAA
>CACYEJ010000195.1 GCA_902773395.1 uncultured Ruminococcus sp. | reverse complement strand
GCTGCCCGCGCGCGCGGGAGGCGGTGGGGAAGCCCCCACGGGCGTTAAAAAATGATATATTCTTAGGGAAAAACTCGGACGCAGGCGGTGGAGCTGCCTAACCGAAAAAGCAGGTGTGCGATTTTCGTCCGGCGTTGCCGGTTTGCCTGTCGGGGCTTCCCGACCGATTTTCCTCCGGCGTTGCCGGTTTGATCAAAAATTTAATATGCTAGATTTTGAGTATAATTATGCTGCTGCCTTTCCAATCGGATATTCAGATGCAATATTAACCGATGCTCTCAGCACATAAAGTGAATCCGCACTAGTAATCTTACCATTTCCGTCAACATCTGCCAATTTGAACGTAACCTCATCATAAGTTTCAAGTCCTACCGACGCTCTTAGAATCGACAATGAATCACCCGATGTGATTTTATCATCGCCTGTTACATCACCGAGAAGTCTTTCCGGCTCCGGTGGAATCGGCGGTGCCGGCGGTTCTGTGGAATATGTAGTTTCCTTACACTCGTAGTAATATTTTAGAGCCTCTTCGTCCTGCTTTGTTCTTACTGGAGTATCGCCCGGAGTATACAGCATACCGTCCGAGGGAGAAATATTCACTGTCTGACGGCCGTTACCGTAACCGTTGTTGATAACAACTTGTACTTTTCCATCGTCCCTTTGTCCTACGGAGCTAAAGTCAAATTTATAAACGCCGTCGCCGATATCAATCATCTGCTGACCGGGCCACTGAGAACTGCCGTTGCCGCCCCAATAATAAACATAGACATTTTCCCAATTAAGCGTATTTTTGAAGTAAATTGTAAAGTTAGTATTTGTCGGGTCATACACCTTTAATTTTGAAATATTATTTTCGAAGAATACTGCACGCTTTGAAATAAAGTTAGCAAGATAATTACACTGTGAATCGAACGTTCTGCCCTCGCTGTCGACAAGGCGGTTTTTCTCGATATCCCACCTTACGAAGTTCATCTCAGCGCTTGACTGAATCATAGCCTTATATCCGCTTAGCGATTTCATATATTTACCCGAAGCAGACGCATCGCCTTTGAGGATATCAATAACGGGCTTGAAGTTTGTAGTGTACTGATTTTTCACCTCAGCAACGAAGTCGCCCTGTTCAAACAGCTTCTGGAAAATAGTTGGATTGCCGTCATAGCGGTTTGATTTTGAAACGAACCACTTTTCCGTATCCATCATAGAAACGTTGTCCTTATGATTAGTAAGGTTGCCGAAAGCCACGTCAAAATCCCAGACAGGGCCGGCGTGAATTTTGCCGTCACCGTTTACGTTGGAATCCTTGTAGAAATAGCAGCTTGTGATACCTGCGTCAATATCAACGGAGAACTCCTCCAACAGGTACATAAGTGCAGCCGATTTGATATCGAGGTACTCGGTATAATGCTTGCCGAGGGAATTTCTGCCGGTACTGGAATAAATTGCGTCTTCCATTTCCTGAACGAACTTGCTGATATATTGAATCTGCTCTTTTGAAGCACATTCAGGACCTTTTACAACAACGTGCTGGTTGCGGTTTGTAACAAATCCTGACGGCTCGGAGTTATATTTGTTGTCAATTTCCCACTCCATAAGATAACCGCCAGTGATATCATCGGGGTTATTAGGAATCTCGTAATACTTCATTCTTGACTGTGAAGTGTGTTTGTATGTATCAAGCTCATTGTCGTTGAGCTTCTCCATAGCTTTTGTGAGGTCATTAATTTTGACAAGGTTGCTGCTGCCCTCTTCAACCTTTTCTGTTACCTGATAAATACCTGAGTACTCGCCGTTGAGATATAGGTCAACATACTCGGAGTTTGGCGAAAAGTCAAGACCTAACTCATCGCCGATATCATAAGCGATTTTATTTCTAAGTTCGGTATGGTCCTGACCGTTTGCAAGCAGACACCATTTCTTACTCTCGTCCATACCGAGGAGCGAAGCTTTTTTATCGAGCTTGATATTATACGGTTTTTTCTCGATATTTTCCCATGTGGTGTTGCCTCTGCCCTTAATCTGAGATAAAGCGCCGTTATAATTAGCCTTACCCTTTGCATCGACAACGAGTATTGCGCCGCTCTCCTTATTCTCCTTGTTGTCGTGAACATACTTCATATTTCCAGATTTGGTAGTTATATACATCGAGCCTATTGATTCCGACTGCATTACAGTAAGAGTATAATCTTTGCCGTCTGCTGTCATCTTATAATCGCCAGTGCCGTGAATTGCACTTGTAGGCTGTCCGCTTACAATCTCCACGCCGCCGATTTTGGGATTTGATGAGAATGTATGCCACAATGTCAAATTATTCAAATCAGCACATTTTGGCATAAGCAGATAATAATGAGAAGAAGTTTCACCGAGGTCATTAACATTTTTGCCCTTATCCTTTTCAGAGAACCACTTGACCACATCAAGAGAATTCTGATCAGCGGAAGCAACGTTCGGGTTACCGTCTGCCCAAAGTGTGCTGCCGGCTGCCTGAGAAGCATCACTGGTATTCTCTGCGGCATTGGAAGTGACTGCAAAGCAGGACACTGCCATTAATACAGACAACGCTGCGGAGAGAATTTTTCCCGCTATTTTCATTATATTGTACACTCCTTTAAATTTTGATAGAAATTCTATAGTTTTATTATACCAAATTTAAAATTAATGTCAATATTTATGTTGTAAATTACTTAAACTTCCCACACGCAAAATAGAGTGGAGGGAGTTTGGAGTGGAAGTGGAATATTAAAAAATTCATAATTATTAATTAGTTATTTTCACAAATTATTCAAAATAACTTTCGTCCATACCATTTAAAAATGAAATAAAGAATTTAAAATATACATAATCAAATAACTATCCGCCCACGCAAGTTATAAAGGGAAACAAAGGCATGCCCTTTCTGTAAAAAAAGTAATCAGGAGACCGAAAGCATACTAAATCAGCGTGGGCATTACGAAAAAAGTATTTCGTCTGGCGTTGCCAGTTTGAAAAAGTTTGATCAAAACTTTTATATTTTAGTTTTTTAATAAAATAGGGCAGCGACATTTTACTGCCTCTGCCCCAAAATAAAACTAAATTTAAAAATTAAAGCTCTTCAAGAGTTGCCCCTATATCATTTGGCAAATCGTCCTTAGACGAAGAAATCAAGAGTGTGATAGTTGTCTTTGCCTCTTCTGCAAGAGCGTTGAGCTTCTTAACGAATACGCTGAGTTCCTCCTTGTTGTCGCCTGCAATCTTAAAGGTTGAATCTACGAAAATATCTGTGATATCGTAGTTGCCTGCACAAAGTCCGCTAAGGAAGCCATACAAAGCCTCATAGCCCTTGACTGCATATGCGTCAGAATCAACAAGACGTGCGTTAGGTGTAAGGTTATATGTGAGCTTTGTGCCCTTTTCGATGACTACAACGCAGCCCTTTGAAGTCTCAACAGCAGCATTAGCCTCTTCGATTAATCTCTTTGTCTTACCGGAACCCTTTTTGCCAATCAATAAAGTTATCATTTGTACCAGTCCTTTCAATTTTAAAATATCTTGAATTAAAATATTCTAATGTTAAATTAGTTAAGTCTTGCCTCAAGAGCAGCCTTAGCGTCTTCGTAGCCGGGCTTGCCGAGGAGTGCAAACATATTCTTCTTGTAGCTTTCAACACCGGGCTGATTGAACGGATTTACACCGAGAAGATAGCCGCTGATTGCACAAGCCTTCTCGAAGAAATAAATCAAATAGCCAAGCTCAGCCTCGTTCATTTCGGGTACATTCAAAACAACATTCGGAACGCCGCCGTCGTTGTGTGCAAGAACAGTACCCTCAAAAGCCTTGCGGTTTACGAAAGACATACCTTTGCCGGAAAGGAAGTTAAGTCCG
>CACYEJ010000194.1 GCA_902773395.1 uncultured Ruminococcus sp. | reverse complement strand
GGTGGGTAAAACCACCACCTATTTTAAGGATGATAAAATTATGAAAAACTTTATCAACTTTCTACCTCCGTGGGTAGAAACGAATATTCAACCAGCCTTCTATGATAAAGAGTCTGGTGCATGTCTCCAGCAGACTGCTAGGATGTATGCAAAGGTCAATCAATTGGTTAGGATTTCCAACGAGCAATATGATACCATTCAGAATTACATCAATCAGTTTATTGAACTAAAAGACTTCGTTGAGGATTACTTCGACAACCTTGATGTTCAAGAAGAAATCAATCAGAAGCTTGATGTCATGACTCAAGATGGCACTCTTGCTAATCTTCTCGCCGTCGCTGTTCAACCAACAATTGATCAACAGAATCAACAAATTCAGAATCTTAACTCACGTTTCAATGAAGTAAATCAGCGTATTAATCAGGCCTTTGATATGAATCCGGTTCCTGTCAGCTCTACTGCCGATATGACAAATCAAAACCGTGTTTATCTTCTTACAACTACGGGTCATTGGTTCTATTATGATGAAGGTACTTCAGCATGGGTTGATGGCGGTACTTATCAATCTAGCGGTTTTGTAATTGGTGAAAAAGAAATTACACCTTCGCAAGAAGCACAATACGAAGGTTATAACCTTCGTACCAGTCAGCAAAATGCTTCTGAATGGAATATGAGTAATGCAGGCATTTCCGAATCTGGCCATGTACAAACCAGTGGTAGTGGAAATAATTTCCGTTGTATCAAGACAAGGTTGCCGCTTAACAGTTTTATTACGATTAAACGCTCAGTTCTAACTAACAGATTCAAAGTTGGTTTATCTACTGTTAATCCAAATCTAGGGGTGGATGTTGATTTAATAAACACAGATGCTTCTAAAGCATATGTAACTTTCTATACTGGTAGTTACCAGTGGGTTATTGTACAAACTACTTCTATTGGAGAAGATTGTGATGTTGATGTAATTGTAGAAAATTACAACAAACTGAATCGCACAATTACAGCTAAGAACTTGATGCCATTCGTTCCTGTTCCTGCTAATACTGAACTATACAATCCTGCATTAAAGGTAAATGGACGTGGCACTCGTTCTGCAAGTGTTATTTCAGGTGCTTATGTTGAAGATGTGACTTATCGCTCATATGTATTTGCACTGGCTGAAAATGCCCATTATACAATTGAGAGAAGTGGTGGTAATGCCTTCCGTGTATGTCTTTGGAATGATATGCCTATTCCTCGTGTAACAAATCAAGATACAGGTACTAACTGGCTAATGTCACGTCCTGCACACTTTGTAATTGATGATGCAGATGAAACTGAATGTGAATTTGACAGTGGAAGTTATAAATATTGTACGATTCTATATGCTACTAATAGTTCAGCTACTGAAGCTTCTTTCTCTATTAAGTGTGATTCCGAAACTTATAAATTGTCTGAACAGTGGTACTCTAAAGATATTGGTGATGGCGGTGTTTACGTATTCAATCCTGAAATTAATGCTGCCAGTGATTATTGGGAAAAGTGGAGTGGTAGATTAGCTTTTGGTATGAAATTAACAGAAGCGCCTGTTCCAGTACAGATGGAAAGCCAGTTGTTTGTAGATGGAACAATCATTGCACACAACAATTCTGAATCTAACTCAGCAGGTGGCTTCAACCGTTGGGGTATGCACTTGTATGAGGGTTACTCTCGTGATGACTATTCTCGTATGACTCTCCTCGTTGATAAACATCAGAATGAGTTTGGTGATAACAAGAAGAGATGTGAGCAGTATTACTACACTGGAGCTAACCATAAGGCAGTGTCCTATGGAAACATGAAACTAGGTTCGGATGTTGCTTCTCACTCGTTCGCCTTCAATCGTGATGTTATGACTGCATCTGGTGTGATTGATTGTCTGTTCCCAATTCAGATTGCTAGAATCAATCCTAACACAGACCTTGATGACACTTACACAACGGTCGCACAGGCAGATACAGCTCATGAACCTGAAACTGATGCAGTAGCTAACATTAAATGTTTGAAGTGGATATATCTCAAGAACGCTTCCAATGGCGCAATGTTCTACGATAAAATCCGAGACAAACTGGTTGTTAAAATCAACGGAAGCTGGCAAGATGTAAACACAACTCCTGTACCAGCAGGCACTTACAACTTTGAATAGTTGCACTTATCCACAGGGTTATCCACACCCTGTGGATATTTTGTGAATATGTTATAGTTATATTAGGAAAAGATTATGGCTAATATATCAAAAGTATATCTATTAAACACTCCACTCGAAGATGATATGAAGAACACTCTGTATTTTGCTAGTGCTTCAGCACAACAGAGTTATATGCAGAATAATATCCTCAAGAGTTATGTAAATGTCAGCTACCAGCGTGACACTTCAACTTTTCGATGTCCAGCTCACATCGACACGATCCGTAACTGCAATTATATGATGTATCAAAACACGGCTTACTCTAATAAGTGGTTTTATTGTTTTATTAAGAAGATGACCTATGTCTCTGATGGTCTTACTGATGTTGAGTTTGAAGTAGACCCTATTCAGACCTTCATGTTTGATGTTACTATCCGACCATGTTTTGTTGAGCGTGAACATACCAACGATGACTCTTTTGGTAGCAACACACTACCAGAGAATGTAGAGCTTGGTGATTATGTTACTGGAAACCTCGGTATCCAGAACGCTTTTGAAATCAATCCAGCCCATTCTATGTATGCAATGGGTGTGACTAAAATATCTGATGGACTACTAGATGACCATAGTGACTTAGCTCCTATATATATTGGTAGTATCCCAGATGGTCTTATCTACTTAGGTTTCGACAGTATCAGCGATCTAAAGACTGCTGTCAATGTTTTCAACTGGGATGGTCATAGTGATTACATCAACACTATCTTTGTAGTACCAGAGGGTGTTTTCCAAAATAAACGCTTCTTGGATGGTCATATTAAAACTCACTATTATGGTTTTGATGTCTACACGACTTACACTATAAACTTTGACAACTCTGTGTCTATTACAACCGACCATAAGCTTGCCGACAATTATAGCCCTCGCAATGCTAAACTTTTGACCTTCCCTTATCGCTACCTTCAAATGAGCAACATG
>CACYEJ010000193.1 GCA_902773395.1 uncultured Ruminococcus sp. | reverse complement strand
GGAACAGTAAAGACAAAGACCTTTAATATTACCGTAACAGGAGAATTGAAAAACACTTCCACAGTCAGTGCAGCATCTGTAAAAGTAGGCGATGTGGTAGTAATCAAAGGCTCCGCAACAGGTGGAACAGGCAGCTATGAGTACGAATTCTCTTACAAGAGCCCCACAGCGACAGATTGGAAAGTGAAATCCGAATATGGTAAGGAAAAATCCGTAAACCTAGCTCCCGTGAATGTCGGAACATATGAAGTAAAGATAAATGTTAAGGATAGTTCAGGAACTGTCAAGACAAGCAGCTTTAAGATAGTAGTATCAAAGTAAAATATTAACTGTCTTAATTAAGATTAACGATGAAAGAAGGAGTGTTTGACGGATATTTTTATAAGACTGTCAAATACTTCTTTTTTCAATTTCTAAAGCGTAGAATAGGTGAGAATATTGAAAATTACATTTTTAGGTGCAGCACACGAAGTAACCGGTTCATGTACATTAGTCGAAACAGGTGATACAAAGTTTCTGGTAGATTGTGGTATGGAACAGGGAATGGATATCTACGAGAATTGTGAGCTGCCGGTATCTGCAAGTGAGATTGATTTTGTATTGCTCACTCATGCACATATTGATCATTCCGGAAAACTGCCGCTGCTTTCGGCTAATGGGTTCAACGGCACGATTTATACTACTGTTGCAACCAAACGTCTTTGCAGCATAATGCTGATTGATTCCGCACATATCCAAGAAATGGAAGCAGAGTGGAAGAACAGAAAATCAAAGCGTTCTGGCGGTCAGTCATATACTCCAATGTATACTGCCGAGGATGCCGAGAAGTGCATGGAGCTTTTTAAAGGCTGCCGCTATAATCAGCAGATTGATATTTGCAATGGCGTAACGGTAAGATTTATAGACGCCGGTCATCTTCTTGGCTCGGCATCTATCGAGGTGAAAATTACCGAGGGAAATATCACGAAAACGATCCTTTTCTCTGGTGACTTAGGCAATATAAATAGACCGCTTATAAAGGAGCCTCAAAAACCCGAATATGCCGACTATGTAATTATAGAATCTACTTATGGAAACCGACTTCATGGGGTGTTGCCTGATTATGCAGGTCAGCTAACTAGGATAATTTATCAGACTTTTGAACGAGGTGGAAATGTTGTAATTCCTTCATTTGCTGTAGGCAGAACTCAGGAAATTCTTTATCTAATCAGAGAGATAAAGGATCAGGGCTTGCTCAGAAAGTTCGGAAATTTTCCTGTATGGGTAGATAGTCCGCTAGCAGTTGAAGCAACGGAAATATACAGCGAGGATATGTACGACTATTGTGACGGGGAAACCTTAAAGCTGCTAAAAGGCGGTATTGATCCAATCAAGTTTTCAAATCTAAATCTGTCAATAACAAGCGAAGACTCTGTTGCAATCAACAACGATCCAACACCAAAGGTAATTATCTCAGCAAGCGGAATGTGCGAAGCCGGACGTATTCGCCACCATTTGAAGCATAATCTCTGGAGAGCAGATTCCACAATATTGTTTGTCGGATATCAGGCAGAGGGAACTCTTGGACGAGTGATTCTCGATGGTGCAAAAACAGTGAAGCTTTTTGGCGAAGAAATCGCTGTTAATGCTTCGATTGAAACTATGCAGGGAATCAGCGGTCACGCAGATATGAATATGCTTCTTGGCTGGCTTGATAGTCTTAAAAACAGACCGGAAATGGTTTTCGTCAATCACGGCAGAGATACTGTGTGTGATGAGTTTGCTCAGACGATTGTCAGAAAATTGACGATTCCGGCAACAGCCCCATATACAGGTGCAAGCTATGAGCTTTCAGAATATAAATGTTTAGAATTTGGAAATACCATTAAGCTAAAAACAAAAGTCAATAAAAGATCTAAAGCAATATTTGAAAGACTTATGCAGGCAGGGCAGAGATTGCTTAATGTTATTGAGCAGAATAAGGGTTGTGCAAATAAGGATCTTGCTAAATTTGCGGATCAGATTAATGAACTGTGTAACAAGTGGGAACGAAAATAATATCTTTCAGCTAAAAGAAAAGTACAAAATATTAATCGACCTTTAGTATAATAAAAACACACCATTATTTGTCGCTTGACTTTTAGTGGTGTGTTTTATATAAATCATCTTATTTGTTAATCGAATTACAATATTATATTTAAAAATATTAAGAAGCGTTCTTAATCTGTAATCTTAGCTTATCGGAAATCATCGCAATAAACTCGCTGTTAGTCGGCTTACCTCTTCCGTTATGAATGGTGTAACCAAAATAAGAGTTAAGAATATCAACATCGCCTCTATCCCAAGCAACCTCTATAGCATGACGAATAGCACGCTCAACTCTTGAAGATGTTGTTTCGTATTTCTTGGCAACAGAGGGGTAAAGCTTCTTCGTTACAGCGTTGATAATATCAGGAGTATCCACTGCCATGATGATAGAATCACGAAGATAGTGATAACCCTTGATGTGTGCCGGTACGCCAATCTGATGAAGAATTTGCGTCACCTTGACTTCCATACTTGCTGAGCTGTCAATCACAACAACAGGCATCGGTCTAACAGTATTTCTCTTTGTACGATAAAGCTCAAGAATACTCATCGCAAGACTGCTTGCTCTGTACGGCTTCAGCACAAAGTATGACGCACCGCAGTTCATAACCTCTTTCTGCAACATATCACTGTCGAATGACGAAGCAACAATAAAAATCGGCTTCTTTTCCGCTTTAGTTCCGGAGAAGCTTTTAAGCACTCCAATAGCATCTGTTCGAGTCATAAACATATCAATGATAACAACATCAGGACACTGCCTAGCGATCTCCTCCAGTACAACATGACCGTCCTTACCGCAAAAGCTAACTTCAATACCATTCGAGCTAAATGCGCCGATTTCCTCGGCAGTGAATGTTGTGTTTTCCTCTGATATCAACAACTTAATCTGATTTTCCATGAATTCGTTCCTCCAAATTGTTTTTAAGTGGTTTGTTGTACATATATTACCATAAATTGGTATAAATAGCAATAGTTTCTTGATGATAATTTTGTAATTTAAGGTTACAAAATAGTAATCTTTACCTTCTTAATTATCGTTTTTATCTATTTCGTCAAACATATTCTGAGCAAAAATACCATATCCCTTAGCGGAATTTGTTACTAAAACGTGTGTAACAGCTCCTACAAGTTTACCATTTTGTAATATAGGACTGCCGCTCATTCCTTGAACGATTCCACCTGTTTTATCAAGAAGTCTGTTGTCTGTTGCAGCTATTTGTAGGTTTTTGGTTTTATTATTTTCGTCATAGTTTACACCGGTTATTTCAATGCTGTAATATTTAGGTTTACCGTCATCAAGAGTACATAAGATTTGTGCCGCACCTTTATGAACCTCCTGAATATTAGCTATCTCTACCGGTTCAAAATATGAAATAGGAGTTTCGAGTATTCCATATAAACCGGTTTCATTGTTAGTAATAGCATATCCGCTCATCTCAGTTTTGCCGTCTGCAAAATATCCGTTAATAATACCGGGAACGCCGCTGCTGCCTTTTGTGATGCTGCCGATTTTTGCCTGAGTTATTTCCGCACTGTCTAGCGGAAGCAGCTCACCGGTGTCGCTGTCGCAAATTCCATGACCAAGAGCAGCAAATCGGTTTGTTGAGGGATCATAAAATGTCATAGTGCCTAATCCGGCACAGCTGTCACGAATCCAAAGTCCTATTTTATAAGTTCCGCCAACGAGAACAGGAGTAATTTGTGTATGACGAATTTTTCCCTGATGTTCATATTCTATATTAATACAGCTTCCTCCGCTTTCTGAAATTATTCTTTTCATATCATCACAATCTGTTACTTCAATATTATTGATCTTCAATATGATATCGCCGGCATCAAGTCCGCTTTCTAATCCGGGATTTACCGTAGTACTGCCAATGTCAATATCGTTGCAGCTAATTACACTGATACCTCTTGTGTAAAATTTAATACCAAATAGCGTACCACATGGCACGACAAACTTTTTTTCTGTAATATGAACATTTATCTCTTTTATGGGAATAATATTTAATAGCATTAAATTTTTAATTTGAGAATTATCTCCAATGTCAGAATTAACTTTTATTTCTTTTTTCGATTGATTATTAAGCGAAACTGTGATAAAATGATTAAAGGAAATATTTTCGTTACAGTAAACGTTTATGTTGTCAGGTAACGAGCTTTCACACTTTTCCAAAAATCCGAATAATCCGAAGCACAATACTGCGAGAGTAACAGAAATGCTTTTGATGATTCTTCGCAAGTTATTTCACCTCCGTTTCAATAATTATTGTTTCGTTTTACGAATCTTTTTAAAATGGTAAATCACTCAGAATAAAAAACATTTGGTAGTAATAATATTGTTAAGTTGTCTATTAGTTATTATTTACTTAAAAAAACCTTATTTACATATAAATTGATTGGTTAACATGGGTGTAAAATGAATAATATGAGTATAACAGGTCTAAGTGAAAACGAGGTAAATGAACGTTTAAAGAGTGAGCGTTCAGCTAGAAAGAATAAAGCAGCTACAAAAACATATAAGCAGATTTTTTTTGAAAACATTTTTTCCTTGTTTAATGTTATTAATTTAGCGATAGCGGTTGTTCTTTTGGAAGTAGGTTCAGTAAAAAATTGCCTATTTATGTTAGTAGTGGTATGTAATACTTTTATAGGCATTATTCAGGAAATACGTTCAAAAAGAGTGATTGATAAGCTGTCTATCGTAAATCAGTCTGACGTGACGGTTATAAGGGACGGAAAACACCGACAAGTATCTGTTGATAAATTGGTAAAGGACGATATAATCGAATTGTGCAGCGGTTGTCAGATACCTAACGATTGCATTATTGTTAGCGGCAGCTGTGAGGTAAACGAATCTCTTGTTACTGGTGAATCAGATTCCCTCTTTAAGCCTGAGGGGGAAAAGCTGTTGTCCGGAAGCTTTGTTGTAAGCGGTAAATGCTTATGTAGAATAATTGGTGTAGGCTGCGATAATTATGCAGATTCTATCTTAGGACAAATAAAATATGTTAAAAATGCAAACTCCGAGATAGTAGATGTGATAAGACGTTTAATCGTTGTAATTAGTATATGTATTATTCCTTTTGGCGGTATGCTATTTTATAATCAGTATACTTTAACTCACAATACATTAAAGGAAGCTGTCGAAAGTTCAGCAGCGGCATTAATTGGCATGATTCCTGAGGGCTTGGTGCTGCTTGTTTCAACAGTGTTTGCAGTGGGAGTTATTCGTTTATCGAAGAAGAATGTATTATCGCAGGACTTATATTCTCTCGAAACGCTTGCACGCACCGATGTGTTGTGTCTGGATAAAACCGGAACGATAACAACAGGTGAAATGAAAGTCGAACGACTTGTTCCGGTTGATGAGAAATACGAACGGCTGGAAAATCTTGTTAAGATAATATCAAAATATTCTGAAGACGGTAATGCTACGATAACTGCAATAAAAAACCATTTCAAAGATAATAGTACAGATTGTAATGTAAAAAACAAAGTTGCATTCTCTTCCGACCGAAAATGGTCAGCGATTTCAACATCTGAATTTGGAAATATAATAATGGGCTCAGCCGAGATGATTTTCAAGAACGGAGCAGATTATTCTATTTTGAATAATGACGATATTGAAAAGTATAGGGTAATCGCAGTGACTGTTGCAAATGATGAAATCAATGAATATCAATTGCCGGAAAATATTGAGCTTGTTGGATATATCTTGATGTCCGAGCAGGTAAGAGAAAGCATTTCCGATACATTTCGATATTTTGAAGAGCAATACGTACAGATAAAAATTATCTCAGGTGATAATCCGCTTACTGTACAGAAGCTTTGCGGCAACATTTTTAATGAACAGTATGGCTGTGTAGATATGTCTGCCGTATCTGATGAGGAAATTCCAAGCATTGTTGAAGATAACAAAATATTTGGAAGAGCTACACCGCAACAGAAAAAACATATTATATCTGCCTTAAAAGCAAAAGGACATACAGTGGGAATGGTTGGTGACGGCGTTAATGATGTACTTGCATTAAAAGAAAGCGATTGTTCAGTAGCTTTAGCAAACGGAAGTGCTGCTGCGAGGAATATTTCACGACTGGTTCTGCTTGATTCAGATTTTAGTTCACTACCTCATGTAGTAAGCGAGGGCAGACGTTCAATAAATAATTTGCAAAACAGTGCTTCGCTTTTTCTTACAAAAACAATTTTTTCTGCTGTAATGACGCTAATCTTTATGTTCATAAATTATTCGTATCCTTTTGAGCCTATACAAATGACATTGATTAGCTGCCTTACTATTGGTTTGCCCTCGTTTGTATTATCATTCCTAAAAAACAATAAACGTATAAGCGGAAGCTTTTTGAAAAATATCATAAAAAATTCTGTTCCTGCCGCAGCATCTAATATTATCTCCGTGCTTTCAATAGTGATTCTGTCTAAAAGTGGAATATTTAATCAGACTGATGTTTCTTTGCTGTGTGTTACGGTTTTAGCGGTAACAGGTATTATATTAATAATTAAGATATATAAGCCATTGACACCTTTGAGTATAATTGTATTGGTATTGTCTATTAGTGGATTTGTTGTGGCGTTGGTATTTTTCGGAGATTTCTTTGGATTAGCTTTGATATTTAAAGATAGTTATATATATGCTCTAATTGTAGGTATAATAGATTCAATGTTGTTTTTGGGATTAATGTGCCTGTTTCGTAAAGTAAAGTAAAATTCAAATAAACTAATATTTATAAATGCTATATTTGGGCATAATTTGAAATGTAAAGATGTCAGCAATACAGCACTAAAAAATTTTTGTGCTGTAACGCAGGCAACTTCAAATAAAAAAGTATGTCACTTAGATTTTTAATATATCATTTATTTTAAATGAATGTTTAAATATTTGTTTTGAAACAAGTGTTTTAATAAATTCATATAAAAAACTATTGTAATGGATTAAAAAAGGGTTTACATATTTGAATTTTTATTATAAAATATATAATAGAGAAATGTAAAATTTAACAGTTCGGAGGATTTAGCAATGGAACCTAAGTATAAAAGAGTGTTATTGAAGTTGAGCGGTGAGGCTTTGGCAGGTGAGCAGAAAACTGGTATTGATTTTGATATAGTTACCAAGTACTGTGAGCCTATCAAGAAGCTAAACGAAATGGGTGTTCAGGTAGCAATAGTTGTTGGCGGCGGAAATTTCTGGAGAGGCAGAAGCAGCGGCAGTATGGATCGTACAAGAGCCGACCATATGGGAATGCTCGCTACTGTAATTAACGCTCTGGGCGTAGCGGATACATTGGAGAATCTCGGCGTAAACGCTCGTGTGCAGACAGCTATTTCTATGCCGCAGGTTGCTGAGCCTTACATTCGCAATAAGGCTATCAGACATATGGAAAAGGGCAGAGTGGTAGTTTTTGGCTGCGGTACAGGCAACCCATTCTTCTCAACTGATACAGGTGCAGCTTTGAGAGCAACGGAGATAGAAGCAGATATTATGCTAAAGGCGACTATGGTTGACGGAGTGTATGACAGCGATCCCCATAAGAACCCCGATGCCGTAAAGTTTGACCATATTACATTCCATGACGTACTCGACAAGGGTCTGGCTGTGATGGACAGTACGGCTGCTTCACTTTGTCAGGATAATAATCTGCCGATCTTGGTGTTTAGTCTTGATGACCCTGATAATATCATAAAGGCAGTTTGTGGTGAGAATATAGGTACTGTTGTATCAAATTAATTTTTTAAGCTTATAGATGTCGAATATTTGGGATATCTTTTTAAATAAAAAAACGGAGGATTTTTAAAATGAAAGAAACATTGAAGAAATGCGAAGAGCGAATGAACAAGCGAGTGGACCACCTTGATATAGAGTTCAAGGAGATAAGAGCAGGCCGTGCTAACCCTAATGTACTTGACAGGATTACTGTTGATTACTATGGTGCACCTACAGCAATCAACCAGCTTGCAGCAGTATCTGTTACAGAGGCTAGAACTTTGACAATTCAGCCCTGGGATGCTTCTGTACTCAGAGGTATTGAGAGAGCAATTCAGTCATCTGATATTGGTATCAATCCGCAGAATGACGGCAAGACAATCCGTCTGATTTTCCCGCCGCTTACAGAGGAAAGACGTAAGGAAATCGTTAAGGATATTGCTAAAATGGCTGAGGCTAAGAAGGTACACATCAGAAATATTCGCCGTGATACAATTGATGATCTCAAGAAACTCAAGAAGAATGGCGACATTACTGAGGATGATGAGAAGAAGGGCGAGAAGAAGGTTCAGGAGCTTACCGATAAGTACGTTAAGAATATTGACGCTATGAGCGAGGCAAAACAAAAGGAAGTAATGTCTATCTGATATATGGGTAAAAAGCTATGGGATTTTTTTCTAATAATTCAGCCGAGAACAATATAGATATATCTAAGCTGAAGCTTCCTGAGCATTTGGGAATCATCATGGACGGAAATGGCAGATGGGCAAAAAAAAGAGGTTTGCCGAGAAGTCTGGGGCATAGCGAGGGTGCAAAAACCTTTAGAACCATAACTCGCTATTGCAGTGATATTGGAATAAAACATCTCACAATGTATGCCTTTTCTACAGAGAATTGGAATAGACCTGCCGAAGAGGTTAGTGCCTTGATGAAATATTTCAAGGACTACCTTGAGGAGGCGTTGAGAGATTTTTTAGACGATACTGTTAAAGTGAAATTCATTGGTGATATTTCTGCATTTCCGGAGGAGCTTCGTGAGCTTATGATAGAAAATGAAAGAGTGTCCGCAGAACGTACCGGAATGGTGTTAAATCTTGCTATGAATTATGGAGGTCGTGCTGAGCTTGTTACGGCGTTTAAGAAGATAGCAGAAAAGGTTGCAAGCGGAGAAATATCACCCGACAGCATAGATGAAGCATTGATTTCTAACAGCATTTATACGGCAGGTCAGCCAGACCCCGATTTGATTATTCGTCCCAGTGGGGAGTACAGAACATCAAACTTTTTGCTGTGGCAATCCGCTTATTCTGAATATTATATAGATGATGTATTGTGGCCCGATTACACAAAGGAGCATCTGAATAAAGCACTTTTGGAGTATTCCAAACGCAATAGAAGATTTGGTGGTGTATAGTCCTTGAAAATAAGAATAATTTCTGCGATAATTGGAATTGCTGTTACAATAGGTTTGCTGTTTTTAGGCTCATATTATAGTATTGTAATAGATTTGAGCTTAACAATAATTGCTGTGATGTGCCTGTTTGAAGGGCTTTCTGCAAAGGGCTTGAATAAGAAATTTTCTATTTGTATCCCTTGTGTAATATTTACGGCAGCCGTTTGTATGTTTTATTCATATATTTATGTGATACCTATTCTATTTTTTGCTCTAGTTTTATCGGTTTTTCTTGCAATGATTTTTAATCACGAGAATCTAGTCTTTCCGGATTTGGCTTTTGCATTAACAATAACAGCAATGTGTACATTTGGATTTTGGTCAATTATTTCACTTTATGATAGTTTTAAAAATAGTGTAGGCATATTCTATATTGTTACGGGTTTGGCTACTCCGTGGCTTTCAGACGGCGGTGCATATTTTGGCGGAAGTTTTTTAGGTAAAAGAAAACTATGCCCGAAAATCAGTCCTAAGAAAACAGTAGAGGGTGCCGTAACAGGAGTGATTAGTGGTGGAATATTGTCACTAATTGTTGGTTTGATTTTCCAAAATTTCATCTTTAGCGGTGAAAAAGTCAACTATATATATCTTGCTATATTTGGATTGCTGGGTGCACTGGTTTCTATTGTGGGTGATCTGAGCTTTTCTCTTATCAAACGCAGTTGCGGTATAAAAGATTATGGATCACTTATTCCTGGTCACGGTGGTATGCTTGATAGATTTGACAGTGTAATATTCACATCGCCTTTGCTTATGATATTTAATATGTTTTTACCAATAGTGAAAATTGTAGGTGATAAATAATGACTGAAAATATTTCAATTTTGGGTTCAACAGGCTCAATAGGTACACAGGCTTTAAAGGTTTGTGAGCTGCTTAACACAAAAGTGTCTGCACTTACTGCCAATAGTAATGTGGATTTGCTTGAAGAGCAGGTGCGTAAATTCAAACCAAAACTTGCTGTAATGGGCAGTGAAGAAAAAGCGAAGGAGCTAAAGCTGCGTCTTGCCGATACCGATACGAAAGTGTCGGTAGGCATGGACGGGCTTTGTGAGGCAGCAGCAATTAATGACGCAGATACGGTATTGACATCAGTCGTGGGCATGATAGGCTTAAAGCCAACACTCACGGCTATTGCTGCCAAAAAGAACATAGCTCTTGCAAATAAAGAAACTCTTGTAACAGGCGGCAGCTTGGTGATGAAGAGTGCAAAAGAAAATGGTGTAAAAATATACCCGGTTGATAGTGAACATTCTGCTATATTTCAGTGCTTGCAGGGTTGCCCTGAAAAGAAGATGCTCAAAAGGCTGATACTCACAGCTTCCGGAGGACCGTTTTTCGGAAGAGAATACGAAGACCTAAAAACGGTGACAGTGGAGCAGGCTTTGAAACACCCCAATTGGAGTATGGGTGCAAAAATCACCATTGATTCCGCTAGTATGATGAATAAGGGGCTGGAGGTTATCGAAGCAAGATGGCTTTTCGATATGCCTGTAGAAAAAATAGATGTAGTTGTTCATAGGGAAAGTATTGTTCATTCGATGATTGAATATACAGATAATTCTGTAATAGCTCAGATGGGCGTGCCTGATATGAAGATTCCTATTCAGTATGCACTTACATATCCGAACAGAGTACCGTGCGATGTAGCACAGCTTGATCTTACTAAGCTTTCATCGCTCACTTTCTACAAACCCGATTACGAAACATTCAAATGTCTTCGAGCATGTAAACGATCAATGGAGCTTGGCGGTACTGCTCCGGTACTTGCGAACGGTGCTAATGAAGCAGCCGTAAAGCTTTTCCTAGACAGAAAGATTTCTTTTACGGATATTGGAGATCTTGTTTGGGAATCAATGTCGGCTGTCGAGATTAAAGCTATCAATACTCTTCAAGATGTTCTGGATGCTGATGCAGCAGCTCGTGAATTTGTTAGTAATACAGTTAAGGCGAATAATATTTAAATATATAGATTATATGAAAAGAAATGAATAGTTAAAAAATGTGTTTTTGAAAATTATAAAGTTTTAAGGGAGCTGATCTTATTACTAGAATTGCATTAATACTTATTGGAGTATTGATTTTTGAGTTAATTGTTTTTATTCATGAATTCGGACATTTTATTACAGCAAAGAAGTTTGGAGTTCAGGTCAATGAATTTGCTCTTGGCATGGGTCCTAAAATAATAAAGTTCCAAAAAGGTGAAACACTTTACAGCTTGCGTCTTTTTCCTATTGGCGGTTTTTGTGCAATGGAGGGTGAGGACGGCGACAGCGAAAGTGAAAGAGCATTTAGCAAGAAGCCTGTCTGGCAGAGAATGATTGTTGTGTTGGCAGGTGCATTTAACAATATTGTGCTTGGTCTTATTATGATGATGATATTAACTGGACAGGCAGATGCTTTTTCCTCAACGACAATTGCTGGTTTTGCTCAGGCTGCGTTTACATCTAAGTCAGGACTTGAAGTTGGAGATCAGCTTCTTGACATTGGCGGTTATAAAATTAATTCGTCTAAGGATATAGGTTTTGCTATTGCAATGCTTCCGCTTCAAATAGTTGACGGTGATGACTTCTATATTTACAAAGAGGATTGCGGTTTTACGCTGCTTCGACAGTATTCTTCGCTTAAAGCTGAGGATTATACCGAGGAGGAGCTGCTTGACATTACTGAGGCGTTTAATGATGGAATTGAAAAAATCAATAATTGCACCTCAAAGGAAGAAGCCGACAAGATTACAGAAGAAACGCTTGCTGAGGTGAATCGCCTTGCAAAGACAGACTATTCTCCGGAAGAAAGCGAGTATATGCCTGAGCGTAAGCGTTATAGAGCTGATGTCAAGGTATTGAGAAGCGGTAAAGAAGTAGTCTTGAATAATGTAGATTTCTACACATACCTTGGTGAGAACGATACACCAACTGTTGCTCTTGATTTCAGCGTGACTGCGATTGATAAGACTTTTGGTTCGTTAATTAGTGAATCCTTTAAGGGAACAATTTCCGTAGTAAGAATGATATGGAAAAGTCTGGCAGGATTAGTAACAGGAAGATTTGGTATGAATGATGTTGCAGGACCGGTAGGAGCTGCATCTGTAGTTACACAAGCCGCACAGGCAGGTCTTGAAACAGGCTTTATGGACGCAGTGTATAATATTGTGTATATGATGATGATTATAACGGTAAATCTAGGTATTGTAAATCTCTTGCCGCTTCCGGCACTTGATGGCGGCAGATTCTTCTTTATGTTAATAGAGGTTATAGCAAGGCGTCCTGTTCCTCAGAAATACGAGGCATGGATTCACGCTGCCGGATTTTTGATTCTCTTGGGATTTATTGTGGTAATAACGTTCAATGATATTGTACGACTAGTAACCGGTACCGGTTTTGGCGGTTAGAGGTGATTGATAATGAGCAGTAAAATAAAAGTTAAAGCAGGAAATGTCGAGATTGGCGGCGGTGCACCTGTCACTGTGCAGTCGATGCTCAATATTCCCTCAACTGATATCGAAAACAGTGTAAAGCAGGCTGTAGAGCTTGAAGCGGCTGGGTGTCAGATTATCAGAATTGCTATTCCAAATAATGATGCAATCAGCCTGATTGAAGCAATAAAAAAAGAGGTAAGTGTGCCTATTGTTGCTGATATTCATTTTGACTATCGTCTAGCTTTGGAAGCGGTTGCAGCCGGAATTGATAAGGTACGCATCAACCCCGGCAATATTGGAAGTGACGATCGTGTTCACGCTGTAGTAAAGGCTTGCAATGCAAAGAATATTCCTATAAGAATTGGTGTGAATTCCGGTTCGTTGGAGAAGCATATTCTTGCTAAGTATGGTTCTCCTACAGCAGAGGCTCTTTGCGAGAGCGCATTGTATCATGCCTCGCTGCTCGAAAAATTCGACTTTAATAATATAGTTCTCTCGATGAAATCATCAACGGTTTCAACGATGGTTCAGGCATATGAGCTGGCAGCAGAAAAGTGTGATTATCCTCTTCATCTAGGAGTTACTGAAGCAGGCACGGAGAGAATGGGTCTGATTAAATCGGCTGCCGGTATCGGTTCACTTTTGCTTAAAGGAATAGGTGATACTATCAGAGTCTCTCTTACTGATAATCCTGTAAAAGAAGTATATGCAGCCAAAGATATTCTGAAAGCGATAGATATAGATACCAGCGGAGTAAAATTTATTTCCTGTCCTACTTGCGGCAGAACGAGAATTGATCTTATCTCCATAGCTAATGAAGCACAAGAACGTCTTAGAAGCTGTGAAAAAAATATCACAGTTGCAGTAATGGGCTGTATAGTGAACGGTCCGGGTGAGGCGAGAGAAGCTGATATTGGAATAGCCGGCGGCGACGGAATGGGTCTTATATTTAAAAAAGGTGAGATTGTCAAAAAAGTTTCAGAAGCAGAGTTGCTGAATGCTCTGATGGAAGAGATTGACAAAATGTAAAGAAGTAAACTTTGTTGAGAATACCTAAAACATTGAACAACAAACATTCTTGAAAATACTTTTTATTTGTATTATAAAAAAAATTAAACATCTTAAATAATTATTTTTATATGTAATCCCTCAAATAATTAATCTGTTTGTTACATTATAAGTAGGATTAGCCAATCTCAATAATACACAATAAAAAAAGTTTTTTTAAGAAATGTTGACTTGAATGAAGAAGGGTGTTAATTTTTGAGTACAATATTAAATATTTTCAATGGCTATGTATCTGAGAAGCTTATGGAACATGTTAATATCGGGCAAGTAAACAGCATAAACATTAATAAACAGTCACGCTCAATGACTGTTTCTGTTTTCTTTCAAACACTTGTTTCGCAGTCTGATATTCTAATGCTGGAGCGTGAGCTGCTCAGAAATCTGGAGCTATCAAAGGTAAGGATAAATTCCACTTTTCCACAGGAGCTGTTTAACGCAGATTATTTTCAGGAAATTGTTGTTCATCTAAAACGAGATAATGCAACTCTCAATGGAACATTTAAAGATGCCGAGGCTAAAATTGAGGGTGATAAATTTATTATTACCCTTTATCATGGCGGCGAGGCAGTCATAAAAGGACAAAATGCCTCTAAGCTTATTTCCGATGATATCTTTGAGATGTTTGGATTGAACTACAAGGTGGAGTTTGCAGGAGTAACTGTAATGAGTGTCGATAATGAGGATTATATCGAAATGCAGCATAATGTTGAAGAACAAAAGGCTCGTATGGAATATGAAGAAAAACTGGAACAGCACGAAGAGATAATGCACTCGGCTGATGAACATCGCGAGAAGGCAGCAAAGTCAGCACCCACAATAGAATTACGTGAGGGAAACTCACTATTTCCGGTGCTTGCTGATAAGTCTGCAAAGCCGCTTTTTGGACGTGCCATTACAAAGGTTAATACTGTTCCGATTAATACGCTTTCTGCTGATACAGGCAACACGATGATATGGGGAGATGTTTTCTCTGTCGACATGCGTGTAACAAAAGATGGCAAAAAGTATATTATTACAATTTTAATTACCGATTACACAGGTTCAATGTCGGTAAAAGTTATTGAATCTATTGATAAATGCAAACCGATAGAACTATTGAAATCAGGCAATACTATTATTGTCAAGGGAGAAGTTCAGTACGATAGGTACGACAATGAAATTGTTATGTTCGCAAACAGTATATCTACAGGAGAAAAGGTAAAAATAGTAGATAATGCTCCTGTAAAGCGTTGCGAGCTTCACCTTCATACTAATATGTCGGATATGGACGGTGTATCTCCAGCAGCAGATCTCATCAACCGTGCATACGAGTGGGGAATGCCGGCTATTGCGATTACCGACCACGGTGTTGCACAGGCTTTTCCGGAAGCAATGAACACGTTAAATGCCATTCAGTCAAAAGGCGGCAATATCAAAGTTATTTATGGTACGGAAGCTTACTTTGTAGACGACACACAATCTGAGTTCAGTAAGCCTTTTGAGGGCGAAGATGCGATTTGCGAAAATTGTTCTATGCTTCCTATGGAGGAACTGAAAAAGCTGAGAACGTATCATCAGATTATTCTTGTGAAAAATTTAACAGGTTTGCGTAATCTTTACAAATTAATATCTTACGGTCACTTAAACTATTTTTATAGGCGTCCAAGAATTCCCAAGTCGGTGCTTATGCGTCATCGTGAGGGACTTATCTTAGGAAGTGCATGCGAAGTAGGAGAACTTTATCGTGCAATAGTTGAGGGCGAAAAATCCTACGAGGAATTAAAGGAGATAGCCTCATTTTATGATTATCTTGAAATTCAGCCATTAGGCAATAACATGTTTATGGTTAGAACGAATAAGGTAAACTCTGTTGAAGATATAATTAATTTCAATAAAACTGTGGTCAAGCTTGGCGAAGATTTGAACATTCCCGTAGTTGCAACGTGTGACGTGCATTTTCTTGACCCACATATGTCCGAATACCGAAAAATAATTATGCACGGCAAGGGCTTTGAAGATGCCGATCAGCAGGCACCGCTTTATCTAAGAACAACTAAGGAAATGCTCAAAGAGTTCGAATATCTCGGTGAGGAAAAGGCATACGAAATTGTTGTTGAAAACACTAATAAAATTGCCGATATGATTGAGCAGATTAAACCGATACCGGACGGAAATTTCCCTCCGTTTATTGATGGTGCAGAGGAACAGCTCACCTCGATTACGTGGGAGCGTGCAAAAAAGATGTATGGTGATCCACTTCCGGAAATCGTTCAGGCAAGACTTGACCGTGAGTTAGGTTCTATTACAAAGCATGGATTCTCAGTATTGTATATGACGGCACAAAAGCTGGTAGCAGACTCAGAGGCTCATGGATATTTAGTTGGTTCACGAGGTTCTGTCGGATCATCGTTTGTTGCCACAATGTCGGGTATTTCAGAGGTAAATCCGCTTTGTCCGCATTACATCTGCCCGAATCCAGAATGTAAGAACAGTGAGTTTATTACAGACGGCAGCTACGGATCAGGCTTCGATTTGCCTGCAAAGAACTGTCCAAAATGCGGTACGCCATATCACAGAGACGGTCACGAGATTCCCTTTGAAACGTTTCTCGGCTTTGACGGTGACAAAGTGCCTGATATAGATCTTAACTTCTCAGGTGAGTACCAATCACATTCGCATCGTTATACGGAGGTTCTCTTCGGTAAGGAGAACGTATTCAAGGCAGGTACTATTGCGACTGTTGCAGATAAAACTGCTCTAGGTTATGTGAAAAAATTTGCCGAGGAAAAAGGAAAGATTTTTCATAAGGCAGAGGAACAAAGACTAGCCGCCGGCTGTACCGGTATAAAACGAACAACGGGTCAGCACCCAGGAGGAATGGTAGTTGTTCCTAGGGGCATGAGCGTATTTGATTTTTGTCCGATTCAGCATCCGGCAAATGATATGAAATCCGATAACATTACAACTCACTTCGACTTCCATTCTATTCATGATACGATTTGTAAGCTTGATGAACTGGGGCACGATGTTCCGACTATTTACCATTACTTAGAGGAATTTACAGGTATTAGCGTAATGGACGTTTCTATGAGTGACGAAAAGGTAATGTCATTGTTCACTTCGACTGAAGCACTAGGAGTTAAGCCTGAGGATATTGATTCCCAAACCGGTACATTCTCCCTGCCCGAATCAGGTACGAGCTTTGTAAGACAGATGCTTGTTGAATCGCAGCCTAAGACATTCTCGGATTTGCTGCAAATATCGGGACTTTCCCACGGTACAGATGTATGGATTGGAAATGCAGCCGATTTGATTAAAGACGGTACGTGTACTATTTCAGAAGTAATCGGTACTCGTGACAGCATTATGACATATCTGCTTCATAAAGGGCTTGAACCTAAAATGGCTTTCAAAATAATGGAAATAGTCCGTAAGGGTAAGGCTACAAAATTACTTACAGAAGAGCATATCAATGCTATGAAGGAACATAATGTTCCACAGTGGTACATTGATTCATGTATGAAAATAAAATACATGTTCCCGAAGGCTCACGCAGCAGCATATATGATATCCACCTTACGATTGGGCTGGTATAAGGTTCATGAACCGGTGGCTTATTACGCTGCATACTTTACTGTTCGAGGCGAAAGCTTTGACGCAGAGTCAGCACTTGCTGGCAAAGAGGCTGTTATGGAGAAAATCCGTGATATTAACAATAAGGGAAATTCGGCATCGGCAAAGGAGAAAACAGACCTTGCAACATTACAGATTGTAAACGAAATGCTCGCAAGAGGAATAAAGGTTTTGCCTATTAACATTTATAAATCCGAGGCTAAGAAGTTTGTCATTGAAGACGGTGCATTACGTTTGCCATACTCCTCAATGCCGGGTGTAGGTGAAGCTGCTGCTGAAAGTCTGGTGGAGGTTGTTAAAAAGGGAGATTTCATTTCTATTGAAGATATTCAGGCTCAATCAAAGGTTTCTAAGACAGTGATAGAAATGCTTAAGGGCATTGGTGCATTCGGAGATTTGCCAGAATCAAATCAAATGTCATTGTTCTGATAATTTTGTAAAAAATATGAATTTCCTACGAAAATTTTGTTAAAGATTTCCTAAAAAATTATAAAATTTTCTGTATCCCTTTACATTTACCAAAATTTGATATATTATAATAGTATGTTGAATTTTGAAAGCATAATACACTAAGCAACGGAGGAGGTTACATGCTTGTCGAAAAATGTATTTAAATCAATTATGTCGCTGATTGCATTTGCCGGCGTAGTTGTTTTGCTTCTTACAAGACTTGAATTGATAGCTACTGTATTAAAAAATATTTTTGCTGTGCTAACTCCGTTTCTGGTGGGTTTTGTTATTGCGTATGTGCTGAATATTCCTTATCTTTTCTTTATGAATAAGGCGTTCAAGTTTATGGATAAGCCGCAAGAGGAACAAAAAGGAAAGTTAGACGAATTCTTCTTCAAGCTCAGAAAACCGCTTTCATTAATTATGTCATATGCTATTTTGTTCGCTGTATTGATCTTTCTTTTAAGTATTATGATACCTCAGATTACTAACAGCGTTCAAGGTGTAGTAGATAATTTCGGTGTATATTATACATCTTTCCAGGCGTGGGTATTTAAGATTGCGGCAAAATTTGGCTTTGAATATGAATTCATGTCTGATATTTTTGCAGATATTAACTCATTTATTGCTCAGTATACAGGAGGGGGAACTAGCGATTCCAATGCCTTGATAGACCAGGGAACAATTCTTTCAAGTATCACAAATTATCTTTTTCCACACATTTTTGACTTTACAAAGAATTTATATAATGTTGTGTATAACAGCTTGTTAAGTGTAATTGTATCAATATACTATTTGGCGAATAAAGAAACTCTAATGAATCAAGTGAAGAAAATCACCTACTCTGCTGTACCTCAAAAATATCTCGGTAAAGTGCTGCGTATAGTTGACCTGTGCAATAACAAGGTAGGTAAATTCCTTTACGGTAAAATAATTGATTCTACAATTATTGGATTGCTTTGCTTTATTTCAATGAAAATTTGTAATATAGAGTATGCTGTGCTTCTTAGTGTTATTGTAGGATTTACAAATATTATACCGTTTTTTGGACCAATAATCGGAGCTGTGCCCGGAGTAGTTCTTTTAATTATGATTGATCCTCTTCAAGCTTTAATTTTTGGCATTATTATCATCATCTTACAACAGTTTGACGGTAACTTTTTGGGTCCGAAAATACTTGGTAATCAGCTCGGAATATCAGGTTTTTGGATTATGTTTTCAGTTCTTGTCGGCGGTGGATTGTTTGGATTTATGGGACTTTTGCTAAGCGTGCCTATTTTTGCCGTAATTTACTTGCTGTTGGGAGAAAAGGTTAATGATCGTCTTGTGCGTCTTGGTTTTGCCACTGTTCAAAATGTAAGAGTTGATCCTCTTCCAAAGGTTGCCTACGAGGACGGTCATATTATCGTTGAGGACGAAGAGGAGGATATGCTCTTTGATGAAGACGATGATGATGAAGATTTTTACGATTTTGAATAGCAGTTACAATTTTTAAATTTAATTTTGAAAGCTATTAGACTTTGCGTAACCATAGCTTTCAGAGGTTTAGAAAAATGCAGAATTTATTGGACAGGATAGACAATGCGATGGATGGATTGTCTAAAAGGCAAAAAATCATTGCTGAATACATTACCGATCATTACGACAAAGCTGCATATATGACAGCTTCCAGGCTTGGCGATACGGTTGGCGTGAGTGAATCTACAGTAGTAAGATTTGCAACGGAAATTGGATATGACGGATATCCGGAGCTTCAAAAGGCAATGCAGGAGATGATAAGAGATAAGCTCACCTCAGTGCAGCGAATAAATGTTGCTTCTGATCGAATTAATTATGAAGATGTTATTTCAAGTGTTCTTAATCAAGATATAAAATTGATAAAAAAAACAATGGAGGAAAATAATAACGATTCCTTTGTTCGTGCAGTTGACTCTATTGTTAATGCAAGAAATATTTATATATTTGCAGTCAAAAGCTCATTTGCACTTGCAAGATTTATGGGCTACTATTTTGAACTGATTTTTGGCAATGTCAAGCTGATAGAAACAACAAGCAAGACTCAGATGTATGAACAACTTTTCAGAATAGATAAACAGGACGTAATGATTGGTATCAGCTTTCCGAGATATTCATCTTCAACTCTGGAGGCAATGCAGTTTGCGTCGCAGCAGGGAGCATATGTCATCGCAATAACAGACAGCATGACATCTCCGGCTACAAAGATTTCAGATTGTATCCTTATAGCCAAAAGTGATATGGCGTCAGTTGTTGATTCTATAGTAGCACCGCTAAGTTTGATCAATGCACTAATTGTTGCCACTGTTCAGCAGAAGCGTGATGAGGTAACGCAGACCTTTAAACAGCTTGAGAGCATTTGGGACAGATATGATCTATATGTAAAAAACGGAGAGATAAAAGCCGATGAATCATAGAAAAAGTATTATTGTAATCGGTGCAGGTGCGGCAGGCTGCATGGCTGCAATTCAGGCTGCCAAAAGGGGTATAGATGTGACATTGCTTGATCGAAACCACAAAATAGGCAGAAAGATTTTAATCACAGGCAAGGGACGCTGCAACGTTACAAACAATTGCAGCCGTGATACATTGATTGCATCGGTACCCACAAACAGCCGATTTTTATATAGTGCGTTCTCCACGTTTTCACCGCAGGATACAATGTCTTTTTTTGAAGAAAACGGAGTTCCGTTAAAAACAGAACGTGGAAACAGAGTTTTCCCGCAGTCGGATAAATCAATGGATATTATCGACGCACTATTTAAACTTATAAAAAATTATCACATCAAGCTTATAAATCAAAATGCTACAGATTTACTGATTGAAAATGGAACGTTAATCGGTGTAAAAACAGAAACTAATGAGTATAAAGCCGATGCAGTTATAATTGCTTGCGGAGGCTGTTCCTATCCACAAACCGGCTCCGACGGTTACGGATATGTTCTTGCTAAACAAGCAGGGCATACGATTGTTGAACCTACTCCGTCACTCGTGCCTATAGTTGTTAATGAGGATTGGTGTACTGAACTTCAGGGATTATCGCTAAGAAATGTTTCTTTAAAGGTCAAGAATAAAAAAAATAAAGAGGTATACTCCGATTTCGGAGAAATGCTTTTTACACATTACGGTATTTCCGGACCTATGGTTCTCAGTGCGAGTTCACATATGAATTTGGAAAGCTCCTCTGATTATACGTTTTTTATTGATTTGAAACCGGCATTAACCGAAGAGCAGTTAGATAAGAGAATTCAAAAAGATTTTGAAAAGTATATTAATAAAGATATAATAAATTCACTAGGTGAATTACTTCCTAAAAAGTTAATACCCATAGCGGTGAAGCTTGCTGAAATCGAACCGCATAAAAAGTGCAATGAAATTACAAAAGCGGAGCGAAGAAAATTTCTGTCTGTTATTAAGAATTTAAAATTGACATTCAGGGAGTTTCGTCCTATTGCAGAAGCTATAGTAACATCAGGCGGTGTTAAGGTAAAGGAAATTGATCCTAAGACTATGCAGTCAAAACTGCTTGAAGGATTATATTTTGCCGGAGAAGTAATTGATGTAGACGCATATACAGGTGGATTTAATTTGCAGATAGCTTTTTCGACAGGTTATCTTGCAGGAATTTCCATATAAAAAATAGACTTACAGATAAAAATGTGGGGGTGAAATAATGATTTCTGTTGCAATAGACGGTCCTTCAGGAGCTGGCAAAAGCTCAATCTCAAAAGCTGTTGCAAAAAAGTTAGGTTTCATTCATGTTGATACGGGTGCATTGTATCGAGCATTGGCATATACAGCAATAAAAAATGGTGTTAATGTGGATAACGAAATTTTGCTTAAAAATTTGTTGAAAACGACGAATGTGAAAATATCGCACATAAATAACGCTCAGTCTGTCTTTGTCAATGACGAAAATGTGACCGACAAAATACGCACGGAAGAGGTGTCAATGGGTGCTTCAAATATCTCAAAAATCCCCATTATACGAGAGTTTTTGCTTGATCTGCAACGTAAGCTGGCTGAGGAAAATAATGTCATTATGGACGGTAGAGATATAGGTACAGTAGTACTTCCAAACGCCGATATAAAAATATTTTTGACGGCATCTCCTGAAAAAAGAGCTGAAAGAAGATATAAAGAACTACTTGAAAAAAATGAAAAAATAGTGTATAATGATATAATAGAGGATATCATAAAAAGAGATTATCAGGACGAACATCGACAGATTGCTCCGCTTAAACCGGCTGAGGATTCAATACTTGTCGATACTTCTGAGTTGTCTTTTGATGAATCTGTCCAAAAAATAACCGAAGTGATTGAGGCGAAGTTATGAAAAAGAAACCTATCACTTACCGCATTGTAAGATCGGTAGGTATGGTGTTCCTGAAAATTTTCTATCCGTATGATGTTGAGAATGGCTACTCTCTTCCTGCTGATCAGGGAGTAATTGTATGCAGTAACCATATATCTAATATCGATCCAGTTCTGATTAATGTAACTCAGAACAGATTGCTGCACTTTATGGCTAAGAAAGAGTTATTTAAAAATAAGCTTTTTGGCGCGGTAATTCGTGGCTGTGGTGCTTTTCCTGTTGATCGAGGACATGACGGGGGCAAGGCTGTAGGTACGGCTGAGGAGCTTTTAAATAACGAGAATTGTTTGGGGATTTTTATCGAGGGTACTCGTTCGAAAACGGGTGAATTTGGCAAACCTCGTTCTGGTGCACTTCGGATTGCTTTTGCAACTAAGAAGCCTATTGTTCCTTGTTGTATTACCGGTAAAGATATTTTTTTAAAGCCTTTTAAGAAAATAAAAATAACCTACGGTGAGCCGCTTACCTGTGATGATTTAGGTTTAGTAGAGGGCTCAATGAGGGAGTACCGTATTGCCGGAGAAATTGTTATGAAAAAAATTGCTGAACTTAGAGAGAAACAGCAGGCACAATTTAAAGGTAAGAGTTGATAAGATGAGAATAACAGTTGCAGATAGCGCAGGATTTTGTTTTGGTGTTAATCGTGCCATAGATATGGTAAACAAGCTTGTCGATGATGGGACTTGTGTAAGTACTCTTGGTCCGATTATACATAATACGCAGGTTGTTGATGAGCTTGCGAAAAAAGGCGTAACTGTTGTAGATGAGCCTCAAAAAGCTTCTAAGGACAGAACGCTGGTAATTCGATCACACGGTGTAAGCCGTGATGTGTACATGCTTCTTCAAAACGAGGGAGTTTCCGTTGTTGATGCAACTTGTCCTTTTGTTACGAAAATACATAAAATCGTTTCGAAAGAGTCGGAGCAAGGTAGGGTGGTTTTGATTGCGGGCAATAGTGGTCATCCGGAAATCCGGGGGATAATAGGGCATTGCAATGGAAAAACTTTTACCTTTCAGAATGTTTCAGAGCTGCATCAGCTGTTGGAAGATTTTCCTAAACTGAAAGATGAAGAGATAAGCGTAGTTGCTCAAACTACTTTTGACATCGGTGAATGGAAAAAATGTTCTGATGTTTTGAAAAAACTATGTACAAAATCGAAAATATTTGATACAATATGTAATGCGACCTCACAAAGACAAATTGATGCATATGAGTTGGCAAGGAAATCTGATGTAATGATTGTAATTGGTGGACGTCATAGTTCAAACACAAACAAGCTGCACAGCATTTGCAGCAAGTCGTGCGAAAGAACTTACTTGATTGAAACTGCTGCCGAGCTTGAGCACATTTCTTTCCGGGAGGACGATAATGTAGGCATTACTGCCGGAGCATCGACTCCGACAAGTATTATTAAGGAGGTACTGGATAGAATGAGTGTAAAATCCGGTGAAGTAGTAGAAAACGCTGCAGAGCAGAACTTTGAGGAGATGTTGGAAGAATCTCTCAAAAATTTAAATACAAATGACAAGGTACACGGTGTTGTTGTAAGCATTGAGCCAAATGCCGTTTATGTTGACCTTGACAGAAAGCAGACAGGTTTTATTCCTGCAAGTGAACTTTCCAACGATCCTACTGCTAAGCCTGAAGATGTTGTTAAGGTTGGCGATGAGCTTGAGCTTCTTATCATGCGTACAAACGATCAGGAGGGTATGATCATGCTCTCCAAGAAGCGTGTTGACGCTACAAAGGGCTGGGACGTTTTTGAGAAAGCACTTGAGGATCAGGAGATTCTTAAGGGTACAGTTACTGAGGTTGTTAAGGGCGGCGTTATCGCAGTTTCTAATTCAATCAGAGTGTTCATTCCTGCATCACAGGCAACAGCTACAAGAGGCGAGCCATTAGAGAATCTTGTTAAGAAGGAAGTTGAGTTCCGTCTTTTGGAAATCAACAAGCAGAGAAAGAGAGCTGTAGGTTCAATCCGCTCCGTATTGAAGGAGAAGGAGAAAACTGCTAAGGAAGCTTTCTGGAGCACAGTTGAGGTTGGCAAAAAGTACACTGGTACTGTAAAATCTCTTACAAGCTATGGTGCTTTTGTTGACATTGGCGGTGTAGACGGTATGGTTCATATTTCTGAGCTTTCATGGACAAGAATTAAGCATCCGTCAGAGGTTGTAAATGTAGGCGACGTTGTTGAGGTTTATGTAAAGGGTATTGATTCCGAAAAGGGCAATATCTCCCTTGGTTACAGAAAAGACGAGGACAATCCTTGGAATAAATTTACAAGCAACTTTAACGTAGGCGATGTAGTTGATGTAACAATTGACGGTATGAGCACCTTCGGAGCATTTGCTGTTATTATTCCTGGTGTTAAGGGTCTTATCCATATTTCTCAGATTGCTAACCGCAGAATTGAGAAGCCGCAGGATGAGCTTAAGGTAGGTCAGGAAGTAAAAGTTAAGATTACTGAGATCGATACTGAGAAGAAGAGAGTTTCTCTTTCAATCAAAGCTTTGCTCGTAGAGGAGCCGGCTGAAGAGGCTGCTGAGTAATTTTCTACAATTATTAATATTTTTTCCGGAAGGCATCCGAAAGGGTGCCTTCTAATAGTATATTTTAACGGAGGTTCTCATGGGTTACAAGGAAGAATTTATCTCTCTTTTTGAAGAAAATGTCAATCGTCAAGGTGCGAAGGAATTACTCGATTGGATGTTAAAAACCGATTTTTTTACTGCTCCGGCTAGTACAAAATATCATTGTGCTTGTCCCGAAGGTCTTGTCATGCACAGCCTGAGTGTATTTAATACAATGATTGAAAAGCATTTTGAAGAGGGCAAAGATAGTCTTGAAAGCTTTACTATTTGTGCATTACTTCACGATTTGTGCAAAGCGGAGTTTTATAAGACATCAACTAGAAATGTAAAAAATGATGAAACGGGCAAATGGGAGAAGGTTCCGTTTTATGCGATTGAGGACAAATTTCCTTACGGTCACGGAGAAAAGTCGGTATTTTTAATAGAGCGTTTTATGCGTCTAAAGCCTGCCGAGGCAATTGCGATTCGTTGGCACATGGGTGGATTTGATGACGCAAACGGCTATTCGGTCAGCCAAGCCTATGAGAAATATCCTCTGGCTGTAAAGCTGCATCTCGCAGATTTAGAGTCAACATATCTTAGAGAAAAGAATACTTCGGCAGTAAATAAGTAATAATAATGTGTGGTGATTAAAATGGATTTTGATAATGCTAAAGAAAGGGTACAACAGCTGTCAAAAGAGCTTAAATACCACAATGAAAGATATTATAACAACGATGCACCAGAGATCAGCGACTATGAATATGATATGATGCTCCGTGAACTTGAAAAAATAGAAGAAGAGTTCCCGAATCTAAGAAAAGAGGATTCACCGACACAGCAGGTTGGCGGCGAGCGTTCAGAAAAATTTTCTCCGGTAGAGCATCTTGTGCCAATGGAAAGCTTGCATGATGCGTTCTCTTTTGATGAGCTTAGAGAGTTCGATCGAAAGGTACGTGCTGTTGTAACAAACCCAAGCTATGTTGTAGAGCCAAAGTTTGACGGTCTGTCAGTGTCAGCGGAGTATCGCAATGGAATATTTGTCCGTGGTTCAACACGAGGTGACGGCAGAGTAGGGGAGGATATTACCGATAATCTTAAAACTATTAAGTCGCTGCCGCATCGTCTGTCTAAACCTGTTGAATATTTGGAGGTTCGTGGCGAGGTCTATATGTCTAACGAAAGCTTTTTAGATCTGCTAAAATATCAGGAGGAGCACGAAGAAAAGCCTTCTAAAAATCCAAGAAATGCAGCAGCCGGTTCATTGCGTCAAAAGGATTCGAAAATAACCGCACAACGAAAACTCGATATTTTTGTTTTCAATATTCAGCAAATTGAAGGTGTTGACATTGACAGCCACAAACAGTCAATTGACTATTTAAGTGAATTAGGTTTTCCAACAGCACCGTTTTATAATAAGTACGATAACATTGAAGACGTTGTTGAGGAAATTAAACGAATAGGTGATACACGAGGAGAGCTTGATTTTCCTATTGACGGTGCAGTTATCAAGGTGGATTCTTTTTCAGATCGAGAAGAACTGGGCAGTACGGCAAAATTCCCTCGTTGGGCAGAGGCTTATAAATATCCTCCCGAAGAAAAGGAAACTGTCCTGCGTGATATTGAAATAAATGTTGGCAGAACTGGAGTATTGACACCAACTGGAATATTTGATCCCATTTTGCTTGCAGGAACTACTGTGAGCAGAGCAACGCTTCATAACGAAGATTTTATTAAAGATAAAGATATTCGAATCGGCGATACAGTTATTCTAAGAAAAGCAGGAGAAATTATTCCTGAGGTTGTTTCTTTGAAGGAGCGTGGTGAAAATACAATCCCCTTTGAAATGCCAAAAATCTGTCCGTCGTGTGGATCTCCGGTGCGGCGTGAAGAGGGAGATGCAGCAGTTCGCTGTACCAATACGTCATGTCCTGCACAGCTTATGAGGAATCTGATTCATTTTGTTTCAAGAAACGCAATGGATATAGACGGCTTAGGACCGGCTATTCTTGAGCAGCTTGTATCTAACGGATTTGTGAAATCGCCTGTAGATTTGTATAAGCTTAAATCTGATGATATCAGTAATCTGGAGAGAATGGGCGAGCAATCTGCTGCTAATATTCTGAGTGCTGTGGAGAAATCAAAGCAGAATGATCTGAGCCGCCTCGTTACCGGACTGGGAATAAGAATGATTGGTCAAAAGGCAGCAAAGCTTCTCTGTGCAAAATTCAGCACAATAGATGAACTGATGAAAGCAGATCTTGATTCGATTGTTGAAATTGACGGTATAGGCTCAGTTATGGCAGAAAATGTGGTTCAGTACTTTGCACTTCCTAAGACAGCGGAAATGATAGGTGAGTTTAAAGCTCTTGGATTAAAGCTGACAGAACCCATTGCAGAGAAGAAAAACAATATTTTTGAGGGAAAAACATTTGTATTGACAGGTACACTTCCTACTTTGAAACGAAGTCAGGCGTCAAAGATTATTGAGGATCATGGAGGAAAGGTATCGTCAAGTGTGTCGAAAAAAACGGATTATGTGCTAGCAGGCGAAGAGGCTGGAAGCAAGCTGGTAAAAGCACAGAATCTGGGTATCACGATATTGTCAGAGGAACAACTATTTGAAATGATTAAACTTTAAGCAAAACAAAAAGCTCGGTCAAGTGCCGAGCTTTTTGTGGTAGTAGGTAGGTTTTTATCATACAAACTTATTTAGATTTTTATCGTACTCATAATTAACGGAAGAGAGTTTTTCTCTAATCTCCGCAGGATCAACACAATATGATTTACACAAATCATCGAGAGATGAATAATTATCACGAAGTTGCGTGTTGATAAAAGATAAAAGAATAATGGGATCGGTAGGAATAGGCATATTGATTCTCCTTTTAAAATCCGTTTAACTAATTATACATTATAAATCAGGATAGGTCAATATAATTATAGTAAAATTATTAGCAAATTTACAAATTATTAATGTACAATTTTATAGAATCTTCTTTTCAAAAAAAACGATCGTCATATCGTCTTTAATATTATATTCCTTTCCGGTGGGGTTATAACCGGATTTTGAATAAAGGTAATATAACTTTTGTTCCTGTTTAATTGTATCAAGCGACCAATATTTAATTTTGGGATATAATTTTTCAGCGTAAATTAGAGCTTCCTGAGCATAACCCCTGTTTTGAAATTCGGGTAAAATAAATATAGGTGAGATACGGCAGCTATTCTGATTCTGAATTATTCTTATAACACCAACCTTGACTGAATTATTCAGAATGAAATAATAGGTTGAAGATTTCATTTTGCTTTTAATTTTATCCAGTGATTCGCAGGCAGGGTTAGTGTCAATATCACGATATTTTCTTAAAAGTTCAGCAAAAGCGGAAATTTGCATTTGTTGAATTTCCTTGCAATCGTATATTTCTGCTTTTTGAAAGCTTATCAATTTTACATCACTCATATTTTAAATATTTCATAAAGTATAAAAATAGACAGTATGGTACAATAATTTTTTAATTCAAATTTATTTTGTAATAAACATAATTCCAAGGGTACCCTCGCCGCAATGACTGGTAATGGTGCAGCTAGCGTTCGTGATACATATTTCTTCAAAAACATTAAGCTCTTTGATAATATTATAAACGCTCTCGATAATTTCGTCTGATACCGAACAGCTTACAAGAGCGATTCTTTTCGTATCAAACGATGAAAACTGTGCGAGCTTTTCTCTTGTGTACTGAGTGATTACGCTCTCAAATTTTCCACGATATTTTCTTCCGACTGTCATAGAAGCACCATCGGAGTTGTTTACCTCAATGCAAGGCTTTATCTTTAGGAGATTTGCACCCAACATAGCGAGTGTTGAGCATCTTCCTCCGGCACGCAAAAATTCAAGACTGTCAATCACAAAACTACAGCTTGTTTTTGGTACAATTTTTTTAAGTTCGTCCGCAATTTCCTCAGCACTCAAATCGGTTTCATTGATAAAATCATATGCCTTTCCCACAAGCAGACCCGAAGACGAAGAAAGACTTTGGGAATCAATGGGATAAACATGCCCCAGCTCAGCGGCAACAGCAACGCTGTTCTGGTGAGAGGATGAAATAGACGAACCTAAGCTGATGTGAATTACATCATAACCTGCATCGACATATTTTTTGAAATGCTCCGTGTATTCCCACATACTAACAGCTGCCGTCTTAGGAAGCTGCTTTTTCGTTCTGTAACGCTCAATAATATCCGAAGCAAAAATATTAACTCCGTCCTCAAAGCTTTCGTTATCATAAACAATGTGGAGCGGAATAATCTCAACATCGAATTTCTTTATCATCTCTTCGTTCAAGTCACAGGTGCTGTCTGCGGTAATTTTTATTTTTCTGTTCATAAGTAAAATTACTCCTTAATGTTTTATACAAGATTATTATAGCAAACCATATTTAAAAAATCAACATCAAATTGGTAACATTATAAAATTTACACCCAGGTTATATATTATGTATAATTTGTTAATAATCTTTTACAGCAGGCTTTAAGCTTCAAAAAAATGCCCATAAAACCAAAATCATTTTGTGAACAAAAATTTACATAATGTTAATTATATATTTTTTGATTTGTAGTAAAATAAAATAGAAAGTGAATTTAGAGCATTTACGGGGAATAATTGTGCCTAATTTAGGTGAAGAAGATGCTCGGATATATCGGGCTGTTTATTGTGGTATATGCAAAGACAAGTCATATTTATAGAGAAAAAAGCTATAAATTAATCACATCTGTTTAATACAAAAAGAGGTACAGTATGAGAGATTCATATGATATACTTGGCATTTCTCCGTCAGCTGATGAAGAAACCGTCAGGATTGCTTATAAGAAAAAAGCTATGAAATTATTCGAGGGCAGCGTCAATGAATCTGCCGCCGATCAAATGACGGAGATTGACGAGGCATATGATTATATTATTCATCGACTGCGAAGCACTAATGCAAAATCCAATACATCTGCATATAAAAGAAATGCTGTGTCACAATATGCAGATGTCAGAAGATTGATTTCCTGTAGCCGATTAGACGATGCAGAAGAGATACTCGATGGTGTCGGCAAACCTTCAAGAACAGCAGAGTGGAATTATCTTAAAGCATTCATTTTATACAAACGAGGTTGGCTTGAAGAAGCTAAAGTCTACGTAACTAAAGCACACGAGCAGGATTCATATAACGAAGAGTATACAGGTTTATACAATGAACTTAACGGAAGTAAAAATGTATCAAAGTATGGTTATCTTTCGGGATTGTTGGGCTGCTTGTTGCTGTTATGCTGCGATATTCTTTTCGGTTTCTTTAGAAGAAAATAAAGGGGTTGCTTTATTTGGAACACAGCTTTAAGATGGCATTTTGTGGAATTATGACAGCAATGGCATTGGTTAGTATGCTTTTGGGGCAGCTTGTTCCCGTTGCTATTTATACGTGTACGCTTTTTTCAGGAGTTTGCATTGCTTTTGTTGCTGAAGAAATTGACGTTAAATATGCAACAAGTGTGTATATTGCGTCATCAATTCTTGCGTTGTTGTTTCTTCCCGATAAAGAGGCTGCGGTTATCTTTATTACAGTATTTGGATATTATCCGATTTTAAAATGTATTCTTGAACGTTCAGATAATAACATTTTTAAAAGTAACGGAGTAAAGTTTACTATAAAGCTGCTGTTTATCAATGTATCTTGTATAATATATTTTACGATAGCAATATATTTGTTAGGTGTACCGAAGGATAGCTTTGCAATTGGCGATGTTTATTTGCCGGGCGTGTTCTTATTAATGGGTAATGTGATTTGTTTAATGTATGATAAAGCTTTAAAAAATCTAATACTGATTTATAAATATAAATTCAGAAGAAATATTTTAAGAAAATGGTGATTTTATTATGAAGAAAATTGGTTTTATTGGTGCAGGAAATATGGCAACAGCGATTATTGATGGAATAATTAGAAATTACGCTGCCGCTGCTGAGAGAATTACAGTATTTGATGTAATGACGGATAAGCTTGATGTTATGTTGAAGAAAGGTGTATGTACTGCCGCTTCTGCAAAAGATGTTGTTGCGGCGAGTGATATCACCGTTCTTGCAGTTAAGCCGCAAAATTATGCTGAGGTGCTTGACAGCATAAAGAGTTCTGTTAATCCTCAGAAGGTTATAGTTACAATTGCAGCCGGTATCTCAACTGATTACATAGCAAAGACAATTGAGTGTGAGTGTCCAATGGTTCGAGTTATGCCTAATACTCCGCTTTTACTTGGAGCAGGTGCAACGGCAGTGAGCAGAAGAAATATTTCCGATGAAGATTTCAAGTATGTTTACGATATGTTTGCAAATGGCGGAGTTGTAGAAATTCTTGATGAATCTCAGATGAATAGTGTTATTGCCGTAAACGGAAGCAGTCCGGCATATATCTATCTTTTTGCAAAGGCAATGGTTGACTATGCGGAAAAAGAGGGCATATCATATGAAGCTGCGTTGAAGCTGGTTTGTGCAACCTTAAAGGGAAGTGCCGAGATGCTGGAGAATTCAGGAGATACTCCCGATGTGCTTATTAAAAAGGTATCATCTCCCGGCGGAACAACATTAAAGGCTCTTGAAAAGCTTGAGGAGAAGGATTTCTATAATTCTATTATAGAAGCAATGGACGCTTGCACGAAGCGTGCAGACGAGCTTTCAAAATAATAGTTCTCTGAAATATACATATTACCAACTTGTACAACATAATATTTCCTATAAAGCTATTATAGGGAAGGAAGTTGTACAATGAAAAGTATGATTGTTACTGTACCACAGCCAAAAAAACATGACCGTTACAGCCGGTATTCTCCGGTAAGGGCAAACCTAAGATGTTATTTTCAGCGATATGGAATGTTGACGCTGCTTATAGTTATTCTTTTTTCTGGAATGATTTTCGGTGCAGTAAAAGCCGGAATGGCGAGCGATGAAGCATTAAATAGGATTGATGAGCTGTTTTCAGGTTTTCTGAATCTCAAAAGCAACCAAACGCCAGCAAAAACGTTTATGAATTCTTTTACAGTATCGTTTGTTTTTATGATTGTGATGTATTGCTCGTCACTCTCACCGTTAGGGATTTTTTTCATACCGGCAATATTGTTTTTTCGAGGCTTTGAGTATGGGATATCATCAGGCTTTCTTTGTGTCAGCTATGGTTTAAAGGGTCTTGCTTACTACATAACTGTGATACTTTTGGGGGCTTTTGTTTCGTCCTTAGCGTTGATGTATTCAGCTCAGTATTGTATAGATTTCTCCGTATCAATGCTTTTTTCAATGTTTGGAAAGGGAACATCGGACGGAGTAGGTCTAAAGCCTAAGTTAGGTGAAATGACGCTGAATTGTGCATATATGATTCTTATTATCATTTTTTCATCTTTGCTTGATACAGGACTTTATTACCTTTTGGGAAGATTATATTCTTTCTAAAATAACATATATATTCATAAACTCATATTTTTCCATGAATAGAAATCCGGTGTGCAATATTTCCGTAGTTGTTGCCCGCAAATACTGTTATACTCAAAATCTAAAAGATCTAGCATATAAAAGTTTTGATCAAACTTTTTCAAAAGTTTGCGGGTCGAGGGCAGAGCCCCGTCG